>JAQVXN010000426.1 GCA_028709135.1 Bacteroidaceae bacterium
TGTGTGAGGAGTGAAAGCAAAATATACCATACGATGGCGATGGCGATGCCGATGGTGTGGAAAAATAGAATGATGATCAGTGATGTGAGGAGAAAGATGTAACGCAGGGAGTTGTCTTTCCACTTGAAAGTTTTAAATTTCAATGCAAACATGGGAATTTCGGCTACGAGGAGTCCACTTGATAGGAGGACAAGAGCCAGTACAATATAAAGTCCTAACGGTGCATCCAGTAAATAGGTTCGAAAACCAATCGCGAAAGCTCCCCAGAAGAGGGCATTTGCCGGAGTGGGAAGTCCGATAAAAGAAGTGGTTTGCCGTTTGTCGAGATTAAATTTGGCGAGGCGCAGCGCGGAGAATGCTGCGATGAGAAATGCGAGGTATGGCAGGAACTGTGCGAAGCCGTCTGCACAGAAGTTGAAATCGGCCATCAGCATGAAGGCAATGGAGGCTGGTGCCAAGCCGAACGTAATGTCGTCAGCCAGGGAATCTAACTCTTTTCCTATTGGGGAGGATACATGAAGCAGTCTGGCGGAAAAACCATCAAAGAAATCGAAAACGGCTCCGATGATAATAAAGGTGAGAGCCATCGTCGTACTGCCATCGAATGCCAGCTTTGTGGCAATAGCACCTGAAAGAAGGTTGCAGCATGTAAGTGTGTTCGGAATGGAACGTATAAGAAATGACGGCATTTACTTTAGTTTTGCAATAATCGTATTGTTGCCCACGGCGGATTGCCCCATTTTGACACAAACTTCACTATCTACGGGCAGAAATATATCGACGCGGGAACCAAATTTGATGAAGCCCAAATGTTCATCAATATAACATTCTTCGCCGGCTCTGGCGTATGTTACGATACGTCGCGCTACAGCTCCAGCAATTTGGCGTACTAAAATGTCACCGTGGTCCGGTGTCGTGATAATAATGGTGGAACGTTCGTTCTCCATGCTCGCTTTGGGCAGGAACGCTTTATGAAAGTTACCGTTTTCATGTGTCACTTTCTTTACGTAACCGTCAACAGGGAACCAGTTGGCATGTACGTTGACCAGCGACATGAAAATAGAGATCATTAAACGGCGGTCGTGGAAATATTCATTCTCATCAACTTCTTCTATGACAACAACTTTTCCGTCTGCAGGAGCTACAACAATGTTTTTCGTATCTTTTCCGTAAAATCGCATCGGACAACGAAAGAAGTTTGTCATGATGCCATAAACAACAACAGACACCGTACAAACGCAGAAAAATGGTACTTTTGTTTGGAAACCATAGTAGACGATCGCATTAACTACAATAAGAAATACGAGACTGCCGATGAGTGTACTCGTACCTTCATGGTGAAGGCGGATTTTCTTGATTTTGCGAATGTTTTTTATCTTTCCTAACTGGCTCATTTTTTGAGTTGTCATATATCAAGGGCAAAGTTAGTGGAATCTGAGAGAAATACAAAATTAAAATGCTTTTTTTTCATTTACGGCCTTTTATGAAGGTTCCTTGTTCGAAAGTCCTGCTCGTGTCGTTCAAAACTTACAGATTGTGTTTAAAATTATAGGATGTTTTGCAGTACGTGGTTAAAGTTTCCAGTATATTCATTTCTGCACAAATATGGCGGATGAGAAATGGACGTTGCTTATACCTTATTATATATAGGGAGAGATAAAACGAAATTGTAACTTGCGTCAGCGTTAGAATGTGTTTTTAAAAAATAGTTATAAAAGGGGCTTCATGTGCTGGAATCAAAAGATGCTTGTAGAGATTTTTCGGTTTACTGTTAGAGGACTATGAAAAGAACATTTATCTCTAGCTATGGAGGCAAATATGTAAAATGCGATTGTCGGATTTTCCCGTTTTTCGTCGTGGAGTTCGGACTGCTTTGAAATTGGATTAAAGAGCAACTTCTTTGAAAATATATTTGTTGTGTTTCAAAACGATCTTGCTGCATTTCAAAATATAGTTGTTGTGTTTTTAATGAATGGCCTCACAGAATTTTCAAATGGCCTCACAGTTTTTACAAATGCCAACTTCCGAGAGGCTATGAAAAGATGAAACGAAGGATGGATCATATTTGTGAATAATGATGCAATAAATTGTGACGGAATCTTGAAATCTGGCGTATGAGTGAGCTATGATGAAAGTCTTCAGTGAGGATTCTGAATTTGATAACAGCCTGCGTCCGGAGAGAACTACGGTGAATGGGTGCGATGCGGTGCGAGTTGTGGAATCTGGTGAATGCGGTGCTCAATAAAATGAAGGTAACAGATTTGCATGAGAATGAAAAGATTAGAAATGGAGCAGAAAAAAAGGTGATTTGTCGTGAAATTATTGTGATGTTGAAAGAGGAAAAGCAGAAAGAAAAGGCTAACTTTGTAACACTCAAAAACAGAAAAAATGCAAGATTTCGTACATCTGCACGTACATACGCAATATTCCATACTCGATGGTCAAAGCAGTATTCAGCGTTTGGTGGATAAGGCTTTGAAAAACGGTATGCGAGGTATGGCCGTGACCGATCATGGAAATATGATGGGTATCAAGGAATTTTATAATTATGTCAGAAAAAAGAAGGGCGGAGCCCAGGATAATTTAAGGCTTTGGACGGAGAGGCTTGCACAGATTGAATCGGGGACGTATGTGCCGGACGCCACGAAGAAAGATAAAGATG
>JAQVXN010000427.1 GCA_028709135.1 Bacteroidaceae bacterium
GTTGTTGTAGCCCGTTTCTTCGTCTTTTTCTTTGCCGTTGAATTTGTATGGGGTGTCGTATTGGCCTGTGTTGTATTTCATATCTACCCAGTCTTCTCCGAATGGTAGGTAGACTAATTGTTGGGTTTCGTAGCCGTCTCGGTCGGTTAGGAAGGAGGCTGAGCCTAAGTGGTCGGAGTGGTAGTAGAAGATTGGTTCGTCTGGGTTGATTGGGTTTTCGTAGGGTTGGATTATGGTCTTGTAGAGGTTATTTGTATTTATGTATGGATATATTTGCATACATATATCAAAGGTTTTTACTACTCCTTCTTTCTGTATATCTCTTATTTCCTCTATACCTTGACTTATTCCTTCCATATTACCGCCTATGTCAATAAGTCCTCCACTGCCTATCTTACTGCAGATACGCTTGCCTTCTTCAAAGTAGTGTTTGGTGTAACCTCGGTCATTGATGGTGATGAGTGGGTTGGCATAGAGGGTTTGCTGGTCGAAGATTGGGGTATAGTAGTCTTGACCGTTTTGGTTGACATGCATGGTTTGCCCTGTGAGTTTAAGGTTTCTTTCACCTGTGGCATCGTAGTTATACCAGGCTCCATTGTTTTTATCACTCATCCCCTGTAATCGGTTGTCTTCTGTCCAACAGAGTCTATTCAACTCTTTATATGTTACATTCTTTGCTTTCACGCTTCAAAATTAGTAATTTTATTTATTTATTCATCCCTTTTCTGTCTTTTGATTCTACGAAAATGTAATTTGATTCTATTTTTTTGTAATTTGATTATAATTCCGTAGAATTTGATTCTATATAATTATTGCTTACATAATGCGGATTAGAAATCCTTATAGTAATATAGTGCGGAATTACAAATCCCGCACGACGGTAACGGTAATTATTCCTTTTTCATCAGGAATATCCTTTCTTTATCATATGAGTATTTCGAAGAACTCTTAATTTGACAAACTACCTCTATCCTTTATCTTTCAATAAAATTAAATCAGATTTTCTATCTATTATATAATATAAATTATGAATAATGTTTGTATCTACAGTTTTATTTAAATGAATGATCTGTTTTGAAAAATAGCTATCATTTTCAATAAAGCGATAATTATAATAATATGTATTTCCTAAATCCTTAACCATTCCTGTTAAATAATTTGACTTTAAATATTCGATTGAATTAATCAGTTCTTTTTTTTCTTCATGAGTTAAACTTTTAGTTAAAGTGCACTTGTCAATATTATCTAAAGTAAGTCTCTTTAATGTAGTATCACAAAAGATAAATTCATTTGTGTCTTGATATCCCCAATGATAGTTTAACCAAATAGTATCATTATAGTCTTCTTTAATCTTATCAAATAATAAATTTAACTTTACAATATTTGCCTCAACCTTTTCTACTGAATCATTAAAATGAATTGTATCTCTATACTTATACAATGGGTTACTTATATATAAGCATGAAGAAAAACACAAAATACAAATAATTACTATTAAATATTTTTTCATCGTGAATATCCTTTCTTTATCATATGAGTATCTCTTGGATCATCAAAGAACCCTTTAACGTTTGAAGGAGACATTAGGTTTATTTTCCCAAAAACAGGCATAAAGCCTAGAGGGGTAAACATTATACCTGTTGGAGAAAGTGCTTTTTTAGTTTGATTCGCTCCTGCACCAAATAAAGCCATTGTCTCTGAAAGACCAAATGCTTTTGCGGCTACACCATAATTATAATTTCCATAATCATCATATCGGAATAATTTTCCTTCAAAAAATGAATAATTTCCCACATCATCTGGTCCATAGTTTTTATTCTTTAGATCAAATGGACCTTTATCTGTTACTTGCGATCTAAAATAGCTTAATCTATCAGATAGTTTATTAGCCATTCCACCCCAAGTCTTTGATTCTCTTGCAGAAAACTCTTCATTCTTTTGTTCAAAGAAAAATTTTGGTTCTTGAAGTTGTTTATTAAATACACTTGTCATATCTTTCATATTCGATTTTTGACCTACATATTCCCTATCTGATCCATCTGATTTCGTCCCGACATAGACTTTCCCATCCTTTATTCCATCATCATGTATTTTTTCTCCTGTTAGTTTAGAAAATGTTTCTCCTATCTCTCTTCCATCCGGATCGATAAGCATAACAGGATTATTAGCACAATAGTTATAAGATGTTAGGTATGGGTATTTGTCGCTCATTGGGTCGACGGAGAGCCAGATGCTTGCCCAGTCGTAGTAGTAGCGGGCGCCGAAGTTGTTGTAGCCCGTTTGTTCGTGGAATTTATTATTTATATTATTGTGCTCACGATTGCTTCGCAATTCTTCGTCTTTTTCTTTGCCGTTGAATTTGTATGGGGTGTCGTATTGGCCTGTGTTGTATTTCATATCTACCCAGTGTTGTTCGTGGGAATTTTGATTTTTTACATTAAGGTACTCACGATTGCTTCGCAATTCTCCGAATGGTAGATAGACTAATTGTTGGGTTTCGTAGCCGTCTCGGTCGGTTAGGAAGGAGGCACTACCTAAGTGGTCAGAGTGGTAGTAGAAGATTGGTTCGTCGGGGTTCATTGGGTTTTCGTAGGGTTGGACTACTTGCAAACGATTGCCTTCTTTCCAACAATAATTATTCAACTCTTTATATGTTACAT
>JAQVXN010000428.1 GCA_028709135.1 Bacteroidaceae bacterium
ATTGATTGTGTCAACCAAATTTGTTTTAACTTTGCAACATGACAACTATATTTGTTATGATCAATTTTAACTATAAACTCAATCTGTTTTAATAACTAAAACTGTCAACCTTTTTCAGTACACCTCATTCAGCTTATTACGAATACCAAAATTGTCAATTATCATGTCATTCTTTAATAAAATCTTTCTATTTGGTATTAAAAAAATAAGAAAGGTTTTGATTACAAACTACAAAACCTTTCTACTAGTTTATGACGATACAAACGTCCTACTCGTACGTAACTGATCGTGTCAAAAGGGGGATAAAAATGACACGTGTTATCAGTTACGTCAGTTAGATAATTAAAATTAATGATATACGATTGGTGAACTTGAATGAAATGTGGACTTAATTCCAAAATCATTTTACTTGTGACACAGCGTTTTAAAGGAATCCCTTTCTCTTCGTTAAGAACTACAACTTCCCAAATACGACGAGAACGATTGTACGCAAACAAGCATACATCTTCAAGTTGCACCAATCGAAAATCTATCGCATTCGTATATAATAAGATTTTCTTGTTTTGCTTGGCCATTATCATCCCAGGCGAATTATCTTCTTTATTTTCTTTATTTGCGATCTGAAATTCGTATTGATGTGCATAGTAGCGCTCCATTACAGCTTCTAATTCTTTGTCATCAAGAGGTTTGTGCAAGAAATCAAAAGCCTCCTTACGAAATGCAGGGAGCATGTAACTTTCATAAGAACTATAGATAATGATGTGACATTTCAGATCCATTAAATCTTTCATTTTGTCGAGAAAAATAATCCCGGATATATCTGGCATTTCGACGTCAAGAAACAACAAATCAGGTTTAGTTTGTCTGATCAGTTCCAGTCCTTTATAGCCATTACTGGCAGTACCAATAACATTTGTTTCTGGAAATCTTTCAAGTTTATTAGCCAAAGCAGCTATGGAACTCTGTTCATCATCAACAATTACAATTTTCATTTTATCAATAATGGGAATACATAAAGTATTATGAAAAAAATTTTGAAAACCTAATGGAGTTACTTTAAAATGAGTATAGCACTATCTTTATTTCGGATTTTACATTCCAAAATTACGACTAAAAATGGGCTTTGCAAATATATTTTTTACCAAAATGGATCGTTTGTCATCCTTTCATGTTTAAGTGCACAAAAAAAGTGCTCATATGTTTTTAAAAAACTAATCATAAAAAAACATATCAACAGGGATATGCAAAAAGGCTTCACATCCTAGAATGACGTTTGTATCCGATTTAATATTATGAATCTGGAAAATCATCTTATTCTTATTGCTTTGATTCATAAGGAATATCGTCTGGCGAATGATGTACAATCCTGTTTTTGTACCTTTATTGCTTTCTTTTAAAGAAAATCCGACTCCATTGTCGCGCACATAAATGTCTGTGTAATTGTCTGTATGTTGAATGGTAATTCGCAATTCACGAAGTCCTTTCTTTGGCAGTAGCCCGTGCTTAATGGCATTTTCAACCAAAATTTGTATAAACATCGAAGGGATCGTGATCTTTTTTAATATTTCAGGGTCAGGTATGTCCATAATAAGTTGAAAATTATTCCCAAGAAGATATTTTTCTGCTGCAATATAATTTTGTATGAAATCTAATTCTTCTTGAATACTAATATAGGAGTGTCTGCATATATTTAGATTTCCTCTAATCAATTTTGCCAAAGCGGGGAGTTCATTTGATTTTTCTTCTGGGCGACTATTAATCTCATGGTTCAATACATTGAAAATAAAATGTGGCGAAATGCGGTTGCGAACATTATTCAACTGAAGTCGTAATAAATCTATTTGTGTTTGCAAATTTCTTTTACGTGAGTAATTTATATAGAGAACAAAGGAAAGAATAACGATAATCGTAAATGTAATCAACATAGTAAGTAACCAATAGGCTGTACGAACTTGCTTTTGACGCATATTGATATTGATTTGTTTGTGTAGGGAAATGGTGTCCTGTTGGAATCGCATCATGATTTCTACCGCCCGCATATGTGATTTATTATGCTCTAGAGAATCATTTTCCTCATTTGAAGCCATCAAACTATAATAAGCAGATTTATAGTCTCCCGTTTTGGTATAATAATCTCTGAGATATTTACTGCGGATTTCCGTCATGTTTGGCTCATTTGGCTTCTTTACTCTTTCAGTATTAATAATTTGGTGTGCTTTTCCGGGATTTCCTCTTTTTAGAGCCAAAGCAATATATATGGTGTTGCCATAATAAAGAGCATCATTTAGTTTTATTGATTTGAAATAGGGCATACACAAATCAATATAATGTTGTGCAGAATCAAGCTGTCCAAGATTTAGAAAGACGTCCGCCATATTAATTCGGCAAAGATTGATGTCACTTTCATTTTTATATCCTTCATGAAGCAATTTCATCAATCGACGAAACTGTTGCATGGCTTTTGGGTAATTTTTCGTATAATAATAGAAATTACCGTAATTGTTTAAAAAATACGATCGCATATTTGGCAGCAAGTCATTGTAATTGTTGTCAGTGAGTCGATAATAATAAAGAGAAGTATCATAATCCTTTAAATATAGATAAACTTGTCCAAGACCCAAATATAAAGAAAGATTGGCTGAATG
>JAQVXN010000429.1 GCA_028709135.1 Bacteroidaceae bacterium
TTAACGTTGTCGTAGGTTTGTTGGGTCGCGGCGCCGGATTGATACATTCTTTGAATTCGTTGAAAATCTTTTTCCGTTTGCCAGACTTTGGTTTTGGCAGCCGCAACATTTTCTTTTGTTGAACCGGTATTGAAACCGGCAGCTATTTCATCGAATTCAGAAACCAATATTTGTTTTTTACAAGATTGAAGTTCTGCATCTGCTGATGCTACTTGGGCTTCGGCTTGCATGATCTGTGATTTTAAACTAACAGTATCAAAAACGATTAATGTATCTCCCTTGTTAACTTTTTGATTATCTTTAAACAAGACTTTGTCGATATATCCGGTTACTGCAGTGCGCAATGGAAGAATATTTCCGTCGATGTAAGCATCATCAGTCGTTTCCTGACACCAGCTGCTGTATATAATTTTAGCTCCCGAACACAGGATGACTACACCAATGGCCAAAGCGGTAAGTATGATCTTTTTAGACTTTATTTTTTTAGCTTTCATTTCTTCTTATATTTAGTTGTTCTTATTCAGTAATGTTTTCATTTTTGCATTGTCCATCAAATAGGCTATTCGATGGATAGACTTGTTAATCATGGCTTGTGCTTCGTCATTCAATTTAATCAAATAATCTGTCAAGGTAATGGTACCGTTTTTTAATTGAATGGAAGCCAGGTCCTTTATGTTGGAACGTATTTTCACAACTTTGTTGTCTTCGTTCGCCAGTTCTCTGTTTTTTGCCAGATCAATGTTCAAATTATCGATTTGTCTGTTTAAGTTAATTTCATAGATGGATTGCTGATTCATTGTCATTTCTTTCTCAATGTTGATTAAACTTTTTTGGTGAGTATGGTTATATAGAGCATCGATGTTCCAGGTTAGTGATACGCCTACTATACCTGAATAGTGATTGGAATAATCCATCATGTTTAAACCGGGTCGGCCGTAATATCCATTGGCAAAAAAAGATAATTTGGGGACGAATTCGGCATTTAGCTCCTTTGTCTTCCAATTAGCATTCTGAAGTTGTAATCCGAAGATTTCGTAATCCGGGCGTAAGGAATAGTTCCTATCCAGAATGTTTGTTGTGTCGGGAAGGTCTAAAACGGCGGTGGAGTCCAGAGGCATTTGTACGTAAGAAGAGAGTTGTACATATTTTTGGCATAATGACAGCTGCAACTCCGTTTCTTGTTGATGCAATTGAATGATATTTGCTTCAATTTCCTGAATGTCTGTTTTTAACGCAATGCCATTCTGAATGGCAGTCGACAAATCTTTTCCTCGTAATTCCAGATCTGCCCGTTTAAACTGTACGGCCTTGATTTGTTCTTTGGTGACAAGTATTTCTTCAAATAAATCATCAATCCCATCTTCAACCTGCAACATCAAAGATTTTACCTGGCAGATGTCTGCGTGATTGTTTAACCTATTGATATTCTTTTTGATATGTCCGGTTCCTCCGTCGTAAATCAATTGAGAGACTGATAATGTACCTTGATATTGCAGCTTTTCTCCGTTATTTAGATCGATTCCAAATTTATCCTCAATTTCTTTCGGGATGTTAATAGACGAAATTTCCGATTGATAGGAGCTTTTTACAGCTGCTGATGCGTGTGGGAGCCATTGGGCATCAATGGATTTCGCCGATTCGGCATCTTGTTCTTTTAGGAACGTTAATTGTCGTGCATAGGGATATTTTTCATACGCCGAACGAATTAATTCATTCAGGGTATAATGTTTACCTGTTTGAGCGTAACTAAACATAGGGAATATGGTTCCAGCTATTAACAAAATCCAATGATAGATAAGGATTTTCTCTTTGAACTCTTTCATAAATAATTCTATTGCAGTCTTTTAATTTTGTTGTTTTTGTGCTTTTGTTTCTTTCGAAACTGAGTGCAAAATAAGTGTATGGTTGTCTCAGTGGCAATATTTTATCGGTGAACCCCATAAAATATGGATGTGTACTTAATAATTATACGATTAAATGTTTCCATTTTCTGTTCTCTTTTGTTCAATATGATCTTACAAACTGTTTCATACAATTATATTTCTAAAAAATCAAAGTGGCTTCTTAGATTGCGGATGATTTCTTTGAAGTTAAATTCTGAGGTCTTTTTCATTGAGAATTTTGGAGGGCTATTTAAAGATATTGCTCTGTTATGTGAAGTCCTTACAAAGGCAGAGCTGTGGTCTTCGCGCCTATTTTTGTTCGTTTTGTGGAATTCTAGATGATGGGGTCTCATCATGTAATCAGGTTTTTTTAACTTTTCTGCAATATGTGAACCGAAGATGAACGTTTCGTTTTTCAAAACAATATGGATGTGAACTTGCATTTTTGTTTATTCTTTTGATATTGTTGGGTCCTATTTTTTAGTTTTGTCCTTTGATTATACTTTTTTGTTCAACAATTTTGTTGGTTTTATCGCAAAAAAATAACGAATGCTTTTATTTGAAGAGTATTCGTTTGATTAATTTGGGCATGTTTCTTTTCAAAACACTGCGATGATTCATCCACTTCTCTTCGTCCCATCTGAAAATCATCATATAAAGGGGGCCTGCAATAAAAGGGAACATGCAAAGACTGGAAACCAAGACAACGAAATCCTCTGTATTTTTGGTTGTAATTTGTCCTTTTTCGTAAGC
>JAQVXN010000430.1 GCA_028709135.1 Bacteroidaceae bacterium
TTCAAAAATAACTAATAATCAATAAATCATGAAAAAAATAATCTTATTGTCCATTGCTATGTTTCTTCTTTTGGCGATGAGTATTGCTCAAGATAATCGACGCGATAATCTTTTATTCGGAATTAAAGCCGGAGCAAATTTAGCCAATGTTTATGATACGGAAGGTGAAGATTTCGAAGCCGATTCTAAGCTTGGTATTGCAGCAGGTGTGTTTTTATCGATTCCCATTGGAAGTTTTCTGGGGATTCAACCGGAGGTGCTCTATTCTCAAAAAGGATATCGATCAAGTGGGAGTGTTGCTACTATAGGATATGAATTCAAACACACAGCAAGTTATTTGGATATCCCTTTACTTATCCAACTTAAACCGCACCCCATGCTTACCATCCTTGCAGGACCGCAATATTCTTACTTAATGAAAGAGAAAAAAGAGTTTGATAGCTCTGTTTTGAGTACCACCCAAGAGGAGGAGTTTACAAATGATAATGTACGTAAAAACATTTTAGGGTTCATAGGTGGGGTTGATCTGGACTTCGATCCACTAGTACTCGGAGCTAGAGTTGGATGGGATATCCAAAATAATAAAGGAGATGGAACTTCCACAATCCCTCGATATAAAAATGTATGGTATCAGTTAACAATAGGAATCCTTTTTTAACACTCAAAACTAGAGATTATCAATTGCAAAATACTGATATACATAGATTAAAAATTAAAATTGATTTAATTAAAAACAGATGAAATGAAAAACAACCTAAAATCAAAATCAAAAATAGCTGTTATGTTTTTTGCAGCCATGTTAATCGCTAGTTTTAGCGGTTATGCGCAAAAATCGAAAAGTGTTGTCTTTAAAGACGCCGACCGGGCTATGAAAAATGCAAAGTCAATAAAAGCAGATATTTTGTCACCCTTGGAGTATGATAAAGCATTAGGTTATTACGAAGATGCAGATAAAGATTTTGACAATAATAAGGGAATAGAGAAAATTGAGGAGAACCTTTTTAAGGCAACAAATTCGTTTAATCGATCCATAGATTTAAGCTATTCGTCTAGAATTGAATTGGCAAATTCATTGAATGCGCGCAACGATGCCTTATCAGTAGGAGCAGATATATATGCAAAAGATCTTTGGGCTGATGCCGAAAAGAAGTTTATAAGTGCTTCCGTACAATTGGAAAAAGGGAATAAAGACGACTCGTATAAAGTTGCTGTTGAGGCAATTGCGATTTATAGAAAAGCCGAGCTTACAGCCATAAAAACCAATATGCTGGACGAAACCCGAACGTTATTGGCAAAAGCCGATGATATGAAAGTCTATAAAAAAGCACCGGAAACAATTAAGAAGGCAAAAAAGCTGTTAGCTGACACGGAAAGAGAACTCGAGACAAACCGCTACGATATGGACTATCCTCGTAGTTTGGCAAAACAGGCCAAGTATGAGGCAAAACATGCCATTTATTTGAACGAGACCATCAAAAAAATAGATGACGAAAATGTGAGCATGGAAGAATTGATCTTGAGATCGGAAATCCCATTTATCAAAATTGCGGAAACAATTGGTTTTGTAGCTCAATTTGACGAGGGGACAAAACTTGCTGAGAACGAAATAATAGACTACATTCTATTTGTTCAGCAACAAAACGAAACCCTATTTGCCGAAAATACCGCACAGAATAATAGAATTAACGATTTAGTGGAACATGTAAACGTGCTTAACAAAGAACGAGTTGCAATGAATGCAGAGTTTGAAAATGAAATTGGTAAACGTACTGCCGAAATGAAATCGAATATGCAGGCATTTGAGACTACAAAAAGCAAATTGGCAGCTAAGATTAAACATCAAGAGCGCATAAACGAAAAGTTCAGCGTTGTTGAAAAAGTGTTTACCTCTGCCGAAGCAAAAGTGTTCCGTTCCGGCGACGATGTTATTATTAGAATGGAAGGCTTTGGATTTGAATCGGGAAAATCGGAAATACAACCCAAAAACTTCGAATTGTTAACCAAAGTTCAGGAAGCCATTAAAACATTCCCCAACAGTTCAGTAATAATCGAAGGATATACCGATGCTTTTGGAAGCGACTCCTTAAACCTAGTGCTTTCTCAGAAACGTTCCGACTCGGTTACAGATTATTTGAAAGCCAACATGACCGAACTGAAAAGTATGGATATTACCTCCATCGGATTTGGTGAAAACAATCCAATAGCAAATAACGAAACCGAAGAAGGTCGTCGAAAAAACCGTCGTATTGATATTATAATAAAACCAAAATTTTAATCAATTTAGCAACTAAGAATTGAAATGATAAATGTCCACTACCCTCCATATTTGGGTGTGGACATTTTTCTTTAGGCTCTATGTGTGAATGATGTAACTTTTAAAAAAAAATGTGTAATAATATAAATGCAACGCCTCGTACCTTTGACTTGTGACAATTATTCACAATTTTAAAACACACACAAATGAAAATGAAAACCATTTTATCGGCCTTTGTATTGACAATGGTCGTATTATTTACTGGTTGTTCTAAGAACGATGATTCCAATTCGAACCAAGGACCAAAAGTTACCTCCATTGATCCGGTCAACAATGCTACTGATGTTTCACCAAATAAGACTATAAAAGTAACATTTAGCGA
>JAQVXN010000431.1 GCA_028709135.1 Bacteroidaceae bacterium
AATTGTCAGAAACTTTTCCAACTTTAGACTGCTCTCAGTGTATTCTCACACCACGAATGGTGGAAGTAGCACAGCATCCGAATATCACATTATATACTTACGCCGAATTGGAGAAACTCGAAGGATTCATCGGCAACTTTAAAGCCACCATTCGCCTGAAAGACAAGAGTGTAGACTATTCAAAATGTACAGGTTGCGGACTTTGCATAACGAAGTGTCCACAAAAGAAAATTCCGAGTGAATTCAACGAGGGTTTAGGAACACGAACCGCAATTTATACTCCGTCTCCTCAAGCTGTGCCCAATAAACCTGTCATTGATAGGGAACACTGTAATTATTACAAAAAGGGGGTCTGTAAGATTTGTCAAAAATTTTGTCCCACAGGAGCTATTGAATATGATAAACCGGACAAATTTATTACAGAAGACATTGGCGCAGTCGTTGTGACTACCGGATTTAATGTTTTGAAAACAGACTTTTTCCCAGAATATGGTTATGGAAAATATAAAGATGTCATTACCGGATTGCAGTTTGAGAGATTGGCCTCGGCTTCAGGCCCTACTTTAGGCGAAATTCGTCGTCCTTCAGATGGACAGATCCCTAAAAAGATTGTTTTCATTGCCTGTTGCGGTTCTCGTGACCCTGCAAAAGGAATCCCTTATTGCTCAAAAATTTGTTGCATGTACACGGCTAAACATGCCATGCTTTATCAACATAAAGTATCCGATGGAGAATCTACCGTATTTTATATGGATGTTCGCGCAGGAGGCAAAAACTATGAAGAATTTGTTCGCCGGGCAATAGAAGAAAATCATGTAAATTATGTCCGGGGACGTGTGGCCCGGGTATATGAGAAAAATGGTAAATTGATTGTAAAAGGCGTAGACACTTTACTGAATGCGAAACCCGTAGAAATTGAAGCCGACATGGTTGTTCTTGCAACTGCCGGTGTAGCAAACAATGGTGCTGAAGACCTGGCACAAAAAATGCATATCTCATACGATCCTTATCATTTCTTTGCCGAAGCACATCCCAAGTTAAAACCGGTTGAAACAAATACGGCAGGAATATTTCTTGCCGGTGCATGTCAGGCACCCAAAGACATTCCGGAAACCGTAGCTGCCGCGTCCGGAGCCGCAGTAAAAGTGGTTTCCTTGTTATCAAAACCCACCTTGGTCCGAGAACCACTTATTGCCGTTGTCAATCGTTCCGCGCCCCCACTATATAGTACTTGTGTAGGTTGCTTTATGTGCCAGACCATTTGTCCTTATCAGGCCATAGAACGTGAAGAAATTACAGACCGACGTACGGGGCAAGTCATTAAAACAATTGCTAAAATAAATCCAGGTCTTTGTCAAGGTTGCGGAACCTGTGTTTCCTTCTGCCGGTCAAAATCTATAGATATTCAAGGCTATTCCAACGAAGAAATGTATGCAGAGGTTTCAGCCTTACTAAACAAATAAATAAGATTCATGATAGAACAAAACAATACTAATTTCGAACCGCGCATCATCGCTTTTGTGTGCAATTGGTGCACCTATGCGGGAGCCGATCTTGCTGGAACAAGCAGGATCAAATATGCGTCCAATGTTGATATTGTACGCTTTCCCTGCACCGGACGTATTGATTTCATGCTTTTACTAAAGGCTTTTGCGAAAGGAGCAGACGGCATTATCGTTTCAGGATGCCATCCCAATGATTGTCATTATACAAGTGGTAATTTTCATGCTCGTAGACGTTGGATGGTATTTCGGGATATGCTCGATTTTTTAGGAATCGATGTCGAACGTATCAGATGGTCCTGGGTTTCAGCAGCAGAAGGTGCCAAATGGGCCGATGTTGTGAATGATACTGTCCGTAAAATTCGCGAAAAGGGACCTTATACCGAATATAAAAGAGCTGCAATGTTCTTAGAAAAGGAGAAGATTAGTTATGAGTAAAATTTCTGAAAAAGCTGCTGCTTTACTTCAAGAAGGCACGGTAAAAATGATTATAGGTTATGAACAGGGTACAGAACGTCCGCGCCCCATATTCTGCCATACGCCAGAAGATTGCAAAAAGCTCATCTTCAATGATCAATGCAAAAACAATTTGGCCGTATATTTAACAAAAAAAGAAATTGTAAATGACGATAAAATTGGAGTAATTGGGAACTTTTACGTTGTGAAAACAGTAATTCAGTTATTTCTGGAAAATCAGATTAATCTGGACCAGTTCGTGATCATGACAGTAGAGGAAAACGGAGACCTCATTTCTTTTACGAATATTGAGGGCATGAAACAATACGTAAGTTCCCATGAACCCCCCACGAATCCGGCTGTTCTTGCAGCTATTGAGAAAATTGATCAAATGAGTCGTGAAGAAAGATGGGAATATTGGAAGAGCGAATTGTCGAAATGTATTCGCTGTTATGCCTGCCGGGCTGCATGTCCGTTGTGCTATTGTAACAGATGCATCACAGATGTCAACTGTCCACAATGGTTGGAACCATGGGCAGCTCCATTAAGCAATATCGAATGGCAAATTAATATAATCATGCACATGTCAGGACGCTGTGTAGGTTGTGGAGAATGTGCGGCAGCTTGTCCTCTTGAACTTCCTATTGGCATTCTTACAAAGAAAATGGGGATG
>JAQVXN010000432.1 GCA_028709135.1 Bacteroidaceae bacterium
TTCACGGTTATTGAAAACATTATGTATAAATTCCATGTTCAACCTCGGTTTATTAAAATTTTAATCCAAAACTGGTGAAACCCGCGCCATGGACGGCGCGGACTAATGCGACCAATTTCATTTAACGGTCCCGCATCTCCGACGTCCGCCGACCCTAAGGCGAAGACCGGGCCTTACCATAGCTCTTATGTTAGGCCCGGGCGAGCCGGGTCATGCCTGACTTGGGCCGGGGGATGTGGCGCGCATGCTCCAGCCCCGCCCGAAATTCTGCCCCCGCTGAGCCCGCTATTCGCGCCCGCCGCGGAGATGCAATGTTATGTGATGGATGGCGCCATTTACTTTGTATTAAAACTTATGAAAACTGCCTATTTATGTATTAGGTTATATTTTAATTGTTCATATTCATCTGCTGAAATTGCGTTGCTATCAAAAAGTGCTTTCAATTTTATGATTTCATCTGCCACAGAATACTCTTTTACAGCCTCATTTTTCTGGTTTATAAATTCATTAACTTTTCCTTCAATAAATGCCTTTGCCTCCAAAACTTCGGCATTTAGTTTGCGTGCTGCGCCTATAGTAGGTTTGCCAAAAGTAAACCTATTCTCATTGCTTGCTCCACTTATCGGTCCTCCGGGTCTATCATGTGAACCCGGAAAAGTAAATTCCATAAATCCAGCAGTCCAACCTGCTTCTTTAAACTAAATTGAACTAATATCACAGTAGTATATCGTCTTTTCGCCCGCAAATCCTCTGGATAATGCCCCAAGTAGTCCAGCCTGTGTTAAAACCACTCTGTCGTTGTAAACCTTTAATACTCTGCCATCAGCACTCTTAATTTCAAATAGAATTTCTTCTTCCATTGTAAATCCCTCCAATCAATTGCTTTGGTAAATTACTTGGAGTGTCTATTTTACTTGGATTGAATAATATATTCTTTGATTCGATTACCGCTTATTAATGAAATTTCATATCTTTTGTTTTTTTCAATTGTGGGCAGAGTAATAACATAATACCCTCTAAGATAAATACTCTCCCAAAATTTAGCATCGGCCTCCATGTGGACATGGGCTTTTTTTATTTTCTCACCATTAACAAACGCTGTAATTTTGTTCCCATTTCTTAAATCACCAAAGAGAAAATACAAATAATCCGTTGATGAAGGAACTGCAAGATAATTAATCTCACTTGCATGGATTTCATATTTTTTCTCATATACATTTAGCCCACTTTTTATATAGCCAAAATAACAATCTACAACTGGAGATGGGGAATTGTAAAACCGCTCTTCAAAAATAGCCCTGATATTATTTGCGCCATTTAGAAAGAACATATAGAAAAGCACCACTATTGCTACTATAATTAAAAACAACTTTATCTGTGTTTTCTGAACCATAATATTCCCCCAAACTATATTCCATTAAGAATAACATGCAAGCGCCATCTTTCACATAACGTTTCCGCATTCCCGACGTCTCCCAGCCTTAAGGTGCAGGTCAGGCCTTAGATAACTCCTATCTTAGGCTTGACCAAACCGGCCGCGACCGCGGTTAGGCTGGGTGATGTGCGCGGCACGCTTCAGCCTTGCCTTAAATCCTAACAACGTTGAACTTGCTTATCCGCGCCTCGCGGGAATGCAGTGTTATACGATGGACTGGCCTCACTTGCATGTTCTTTCATGTTATTTTACATAATATTTATTGTATCTTTATATGTATTATTGTTGATATATTTTCCCCTTTTGGTTATAATAATACTATGAACAGTAAAAAATTAGTTACAGAAAGGATGACTAAAATGGCTGTGAAATTTGACTTTCGGCAAATGGTACCGATTTCGGAACTTCATAGAAAATTAGGTGAAATCAGTGAAAAGGTTTCAGAACAAGATGTCTTAGTGTTAAAAAATAATAAGCCCGAATTTATCATAGTTGCCCCCGATAAATATGAGGAATTTATTAATGCCCTTGATATCATTGAACAACTAGATATCTATGCTACTGTTGAAAAACGGCGTGAAAAACCCTCTTTAAATAGTATGCAAATGCTTGAAAAGCTAAAAACTTTTGAAAGACCTGCCATAACCAATGATGTACCTTGATTTATTGATTTTAGTCTCTTCCCTTTGAAGGGGGTCTAATTCTAAATGATCCAAAAAATCTCTTTGATTACACAAGTATTTGAGGACTGCAATAAAATTGAATATGCGGAAGATGTTCTTGATGACCTTATGAACCTTGACGGTAGTGTATTGAAAGAAGCCTGTGCTCGAATAAAAAAGATTAACGGTAATCCTTTCTGTGGTGAAGAATTACAAAACAAATATGGTATGAACTTATCAGGTTGTCGTAAAGAATATTTTAATGGGACCAGAATGCGTATTGTATGGGAACCATACTCTAAACCAAACGAGCAAAAGTATGTAGCAATTATATGGTCTATCGGACCCAGAAAAAGTGAAGATGTGTATCGGCGTGCATATAAAAGGCGTTGATTGTTAGGCAGGTATTATCCTGCTTTTTTCTTTATCTAGTCCCCCGATATGGCCAGTCTTTCGTATAACGTTTCCGCATTCCCGACGTCTCCCAGCCTTAAGGTGCAGGTCAAGCCTTAGATAGCTTCT
>JAQVXN010000433.1 GCA_028709135.1 Bacteroidaceae bacterium
TGCAGCAATGGCGGAACCAATGACTCCGGCTACGTTTGGCCCCATAGCATGCATAAGTAAGTAGTTCTTACGGTCATACTGTAAACCAACTTGGTTTGAAATACGAGCTGCCATAGGAACCGCAGACACTCCCGCATTTCCAATCAGAGGATTTATTTTTTTCTCGTTTGGCAAGAAAAGGTTCATAAATTTTACAAACAGTACACCCGAAGCTGTTGCAATGAAAAAGGCGCAAGCCCCAAGAATAAAGATGTAAATAGTATTTTTGGTCAGGAACTCACTAGCCTGCGTGGAACAACCTACGGTCAAGCCCAGCAGCATAACGACAATATCATTAAGAGCTGTTCCGGCAGTCTTTGCCAAACGCGTGGTCTTTGTACTTTCTTTTAATAAGTTACCAAAGAACAGCATACCGAGTAAGGGCAGTCCAGAAGGAACCAGAAAGGTCGTCAGCAGCAAACCTACAATAGGGAATAAAATACGTTCCGTCTGTGAGACTTTGCGTTGCGGTTTCATGTGGATCACACGTTCCTTCTTGGTAGTAAGCAAACGCATAACCGGAGGCTGAATAAGGGGTACCAACGCCATATATGAATAAGCACACACTGCAATAGCGCCCAAAAGATTTGGTGCCAACTTGGAAGAGAGGAAAATAGCCGTAGGTCCGTCTGCTCCACCAATAATGGCGATGCCCGCAGCTTGATTCGGTTCAAATCCCAAATAAAGTGCAATAATATAAGCGCCGAAAATACCAAACTGAGCCGCACCCCCAACCAAAAGTAGTTTGGGATTAGCTAAAAGCGCCGTAAAGTCTGTCAATGCACCAATTCCAAGAAAAATGAGAGGTGGATACCACCCGGCTCTCACTCCCGTATAGAAAAAATTCAATACAGAATTGTCTTCATAAAGTCCTATTTCAAGACCTACTGCCTTAAACGGGATGTTGCCCAAAATAATACCAAAACCTATTGGGACCAGCAGCAACGGCTCAAAGTCTTTCTTGATAGCAAGCCAAATAAAGAAAACACCTACTAAAATCATGATTATGTTACCATATTCGGCGCAAGCAAAGCCCGTAAAGGTAAGAAAATCATTAAATTTAGAGACTAAAAAACTGGTGAGGTCCATATTAACCAATTGTTAACAGGACGTCGCCCTCCATGACGGAATCGCCCTTATTCACGGCTATTGACGTAATGGTACCGTCGCATTCGGCATTAATTTCATTCTCCATTTTCATGGCTTCAAGAATAAGAACCACTTGTCCAGACTTAACTTGAGAACCAACAGCAACTTTGATATCATTAATCACTCCGGGAAGGGGGGATTTCAAAGCTTTTCCTTTTCCTGATGCAGGAGCAGCAGCTTTAGGAGTTGTCTGCGCTACAGGTGCAGAGGGTGCTGGGGTGGCAACAGGTGCAGGAGCAGAAACAGCTACAGGTTTTGCAGCTTCAACCTTCCCTTCCATTTCAACCTCAAATGGAACGCCGTTTACCTCTACATTAGCAAGATTGCCTTCTATTGAATGGATGTTTACTTTATATTCAACACCTTTTACTTTATATCTATACTCTTTCATTTTAGTTTGTTTTCTGTTTCTTTAATAAGTTGATTCCTCTACTATTATTAAGTCCAAAAGATTTCGAACTCCATTCTGTAGAGCTGTTTACAATAGTAATGACGTCTGTTTCTTCATCATGAATAAAAGATTCGCCATACTGATTCAGAGCGAGGGCAATGAGAGCCATCTCTATATCGTTGTCCGCTGCTGCCACGCCGTTTGATTTTAATTCCGTCACGCCATTTTCGTCCATGGATAATTCCATCTGGAAATCTTTCGACTTAATTTTTAAAACGTTCATGTTGTAATATTATTTATGTGGTAATTTTGTCATTTCCAATTCATGAGAACTCCACGGAGAGGTTTTCCTTACAATCGTTATGACATTGCTTTCTTCATCATGGGCATCTTGTTCGAATTCATAGAGAGCAAGACTTATAACCGTTGCATAAACAGCCATATCGTCATCAGGAAGCTTTGACTTCGGTTCACTGACAGATGTTGTCAAGCTCATTTGGTCATCTTCGCTGTTTTCATGCTTTTTACTCAATCGCCGAGCCACAAATCCAAAGATGTTAAAGAAAACGCAAAGCAAAATCAGACAAACAAACACTATCCCCATTCCCAAAATGGTCATAGCAATGCCGTGGGGGTCTTTTGCCTTAAACTCTGATACTTTGTCTTCTTTTTTAGCTGTATTGTCATTTGCTGAATTCGGAGTCACCTTGGAAGAGTCACAAGCCATCCAAACATATCCGTTCGTCTTACTGTCATAGAAACGAGCCCACGAAGTGTTTGCTGGTAAATTAGCTGGAACATAAACACAATCTATCATTTTTTCCCCATTCCCCTCATAAAGAGCTACAAAAGCTTTTTTTCGAGGATAAAGAATAAAATTTGTATGCAATGTACCTAAATTTGCTTTCCCATCTGCAAAAAAGACCAAATGTCCTTTTGGTCCCAACTTGGTGCGGGCATCACCCTTTGGAATCAACGACATCTTGGCAATACGCTCAGGGGCCGTAAGATTCTTTTTTAACACCGAC
>JAQVXN010000434.1 GCA_028709135.1 Bacteroidaceae bacterium
ATCTGCATTAGTATCTTGGAATTCATCCAAAATTAAAAAGGGATATATATCACAAATTAATTCGTATAAAGCGTTGCTTTCATTAAGTAGTTTAAATAGAAGGCTGGCAAAAATATCAAAATGGACAAGACCTTCAGATTTAAATAAGTCAAGCATCTTAGTTGTTTTAAGTCCATTCGAGACTTCTGACATTTTTATAGCTGCTGTATGTGGTGGAAGTATGTTTATTGGAAGTTCGTTTAGCAAGTATCCATGGTTTCTCAAAATATTCCAAATAAATCCATGATATGTGTTAAGCTCAATAAACTTCATCTGCTCTTTCGATATGACTTCACCAGCTATATCATTCATCCTAACAATTGTTGCGCGAGCAAAACTGAGAAACAGAATTTTTTGGTCTCTCTTCAAAACATTGGAATTAACAATTTCTCTAGCTTTATAAAGAGCAATAGTTGTCTTGCTTGACCCTGGCCCACCTAGAATTATGAGGTGTCCATTGGAGTCAAGAATCTCTTGTCTTTTCGAATCGATGTTAATGGTCTTCATGATCATCTATTTCAACACTCGTGTCAGTG
This sequence comes from Bacteroidaceae bacterium, assembly GCA_028709135.1. Taxonomy (GTDB): domain Bacteria; phylum Bacteroidota; class Bacteroidia; order Bacteroidales; family Bacteroidaceae; genus UBA6382. The sequence goes on from JAQVXN010000434.1 coordinate 576, forward strand.
GATGTTCCATCAATTGTTTCTGTTAAGATTTGTGTGGTTTTCGCATTTTCACTAATATCGATTATTGTATCGAATATGAAACGCGGTAACTTATCTACAGGGATTGAAGCGATAAAATCTGCTAAAAACCCTTTACTTTTACCCCACATGAAATAATCAAGCAATGAATCTCTGTTTTGATCTATAGATCTGATGGTTGATGGAGCCACATTTTTTAAATGTTCTGGCCATGCTCCAGATTCAACTAAATCTATACCGTAACTTTCAATTATTTCATCAGATACTTGTGAAACGACTTCTCTTTCTATACCATGTTCTGATCCTTCATAGCAAAAATCAACAGCATCATTAATCAATTGACTTGCACATTCAGATTGCTTATCAAATATTGCGTATACCTGTTTATTAAGTTTCTTGAAATATTTCCCTAGCACGGCAATTTGTGAATCTGTCTTGGCATTTATGACGGAAATGCCTAAAAGACCAAATGCAATTTGTTTATTAGGAAGACTACTTTGTATCTGTTTTGAAGCCGTATGGTATACATCATATTCGGTATACCCTTCTGTTATAAGTATTTTTCGAGATAGGTAAGACTCGCAAAATCTCTGCTTCAAATTATCTCGAAAATGGTGGGCCTTAACTCCCGGTGGAAGTCCTGCAGAAACGACTTTCACAATACCGTTTATTCTTGATACCACCAAAATATTATCTGGATTAAATTCTTCCAGAACGTAGGGTGAATGTGATGTAAATAGAGATTGATTTGATTTTGAGATTACATTAATAACCGATCTTTTTTGCAAATGAGGTGGAAGAGATATTTCGGGTTCTTCCATTGCAAAAATTACATTATGTTTTAGGTCTGCAATAATTGTAAGCAATGCAAGAACTAACATATTTATTGTTCCTGAACCTTGGCTATAATAGGGATTTGAATAATATTCATCACTATCAGTAGTCCTAGTGCCAGAATCCATAAATACCGTTAGTATCTTTCTTAGATGATCACGGGTTAAGTTGGAAACTCGAATATGTGGCATATTAGCATCTTCTATAGAAACAATTGAAGACAATGAATTCTGTACTGATGTTAGTACTTCAGAAACCCCCAGTTCTGGCTCAGCTGCTATAGAAACCTCTTGTAACTGAGTAATTATATTTTCCCACATTTGTGGTCGCAATTCTTTAAGTTGAAAAATTACATCTAGCAAAGATCCCCGTTCTAAACTTAAAGCTCTATTTCCTGTTCTAAGTGTTCTTAAATATAAAAAACCACAATATCGTTTGTCTCTCTTCCCGAAAATTTGCGGATTAGTTTGTGATTTCATCGTTGACGAAAAGTATGTATTACCAACAAAATCGTCCTCATCTTTATCGTAAGATCCAATGAAACAAACTCTTAGAGCAGACTCAACGCTATCACTATCAGTACGACTTGGAGGTGGCCCATTAATCAAACTATGATTATCACCATCCCACCATTCAATGAAATTACAAAAATGTCTTTTTTCTTCATCGTTCAACTTTATGAGAGTTATTTCAATGAATATTTCAATTGATATTTCGTTATCATAGTATTTACCAGAGTAAAAATCATGTTCATTTATAACAGGTGATTTTGAAAGTCTCTCAGGGCCCATCACCAAGTCAATAGCTTCGAGAATAGTTGATTTACCTGAATTATTGTCACCAACAAAAACATTTACTTTGTCTACTAATATTTTGCCTTCTTTAATGCCCCTGAAGTTCTTAATTTCTATCTTATTAATAATCATTTCATAGACTCCTTACAGAATAGTTTTGGACAAAAAAGATATGAGAACATAACAGGTCAATTTAGCCTAGAACATTAAATTTGCACTATTTATATATAATTGAAACACAAATTGTTAAAAATGAACAGCTGTTTAAAAGTATATACTCGTATATTTCTTTAAATATCGCTTTTGATTATGATGACAAAGCATATTAAATAATTTGAATGCTCTGAATTAGTTATTGTATTTTTATAAATACCGAAGGAGGA
>JAQVXN010000435.1 GCA_028709135.1 Bacteroidaceae bacterium
AATAATAAAATAAGCTTGTAATGTTGAGATTCTTCTAGAAACAACTCTATGATTTGTGGCAATGCATGAACGCAAGCTTCTACGCCGTCCGAGATTTGATATCGATATGTGTCATCGAATACCATAGAAATACATTCAAGAACAATGTTTTTGCAAAAGTCTAATTCTTGTGAAGATAATTGGGTGCTGTAAGATCGAATCAAAGCTGCACAAACAAAGGCTGGAATATATTCATCCATTGGCATTAATTGTGTAGCATTTTCTTTTATTGTAGTAAGTATTTCTTTTGCTTCCTGTAATGCCTTTTGTGGATTATTATCATATTGTGGATAATTTACAGCATCTGTATTGTTTTCACTTTTATATTTACTCCATAAACTCAAAGTAATATATTTCATTTGTGAATTATAAAGGTTCATAGAATCTTCACTATGCTTTTTCAATTCTGGTGATAGCTCTGGATTCAATTCTATTATGGTATGGCTGTCATCTTGTTCTTTTATTGTCGGATGCATTGTACGCCTATCCATTCTAGTTAACAAAATTCCATAGGTAACTTGTTCATTTTTAATTCTGGATTGAATATTTGACTTATGATTATCTATTATTGAATAAATTGCGTCTATAAAATTGTTGTTTTCTTTTTCTGTAAAACCTTTTATTCCAAAAAACTGATAATTTACGCATAGAGACTCAAGGTTCGTACTCCGATGTTTGTCTTGACAGGTCTTTAATCGTTCCTCAGAATAGAATAGTTTCTGTGGAAGACCTCCAATCGAATATAGAGATTTCGCTTCAAACTCATTTTGACACCTGATTGAATCCATGTGGAATAATTCTATCGTCTTAAATAAAATCAAAGCAACTTTCCAAAACTTATCTGGATAAGCAAGTACGACACTACATACAATAGCTGTCAAGGAAGCCGATTTTGATTTGTCAAGTATTGAAATTAACACATATTCAATAGCTTGTGAATCAATAGTACTTGATAATTCCAACAAGAATCGTTCAAGAGCCATGTGTATGGATTGTAGTAGATACGGAACTACTGGGCTACCTACCCCTCTATACATTCCCCACAATGCCCAACTTAAATATTGTTTAACCTCCTTCTTTTCATCAATGTGAAGAACTATTTCTTCTATATTTTCTCTCCCATAATCTGATTGTCTATAGCATTCAACGGAATAGTTTGTAAAATCAATAATAAAATCGATTGTTTTCTTGGGAGAAACTTGTAATAGCCAATTAATAGGTGTTTGTAATGCACTAGCAGGGAAATAATCAAAATTATACTTATCGGTCAAACCATATCTATATTCCATTTCATAGCTATGAGAAGGAAATCTTTTCTCGTCCTCATCCTGAGTCTTTTTCCAGAATAAATCACATAATTGTATTATTGATTCTGGCAGAGTTTTTATTACTTCAATCCCATAATATGGTTTTTCCAGAATAGTTGAGCATAGCTCTTCGTAAGGGGAATTGTGTTTAACCCATCTGTTCTTTAGTACATTGTCGAATATTTGTTTCAATTCGGATTGCAGTTCATAGGCAGCATTGTATATGATCTTTAATATTGTTTCTTCTACATCCTTTTCAATATAGAAATTTTTAGTGTTGGCACGCTTTTCGACTAAACTGAGAGCTAATAAGCCTGCATAATGCGTAGAATCTCCGATTTTATTAGCATTAACCCAATCGGATAATATAGGTAATATCAGCTTTAAATGCGTTTCGAAATATTGCTCTTTGTGTTGGTATATAAATAAGATTATTGTATTCCACCCATTACCTATTGGCGCTGTCTTGATAATTTCTGTATCTTCAAAATTGTCTGTTCCTGTTATCTTTGTACAAGCTATACGAAGAAGAAACAAAGTTCTATCTAATAATTTGAAATTGTCATCGGTCATTTCACTCTCGTATTGTGCAAAGAAAGCATTTGAGTAGTTAGATAATAGGATAGAAATAATTATCTCGTCTTTCCAAAATTGAGAAATATTCTTATTTGATAATGTATCGTTAACAAAGTTGTTAACTGCATCAATGTTTTCTGATATTTTGTCTGATAGCCATAATCTTAAAGCCCGTCTCATCGGTAATGACTCGCCAAGAACTTCAAAGAAATTGTTGGCATCTATAAAATTTGCAAAATCTCGGCTAATAATTTTCTCTAATGCCCATTCTTCGTATATATCGTGAGTTATGAAATATCCGCCAAAATTGTCTTCGTAACCTAAAATATCGTCTTGCTTTAATTTAGACAAAGCAGTCTCATCTAACCCTTCGGCATTAATATAAAAAGCACCCGTATGACATCTTTCTTTTGCAATTTTTAAAATGCACTTTTCTCGTTCTATATGAATATTATCTTTTTGAAAACCGCTATTTTGAATTTTCTTTTTCCAGATTTTATTAATAAAAGAGCTGAAGCTACTATTTTGATCTATTGTACTATATTCTTGAAGATAATCGTTTAGGTAAAATAAATTCCTAAGTCTATCCTTAAATTTTAGATTATGCGGTAATGTAAAATTATAGGTTTCTGACAAGCAATACACTTCATCTTCGGTTAACAAATTGACGTGTATAATTTC
>JAQVXN010000436.1 GCA_028709135.1 Bacteroidaceae bacterium
AGGAGTGTTTGGTAAATCTTTTTTTCTTCTGGAGTAGGATGGTAGTTGGAACGGCGATAATTAAGCAGTTCTGGATAGAACTGGGTGCTTACATAACCGGCTTTTTGTTGAAAGAGTTTTCCATAAACACAATTACCTCCCGTAATGACAGGTCCTTTCCATTCCCAAGGTCCGTCGCGAAGTGAAGAAAACCATAATTCTTTTGGTGTAAATTCGTCTACAGAAAAGTTCGGAATATTATTTTTGAAAAAAGGGAGAAAGCCCATTTGCATGATGAGCTTTTCTAATTGTTCCTGATTGATAATTTGTGGTAGATTCATGACAGAGAACAGTGTTATGTCAAACTACATTGATTATCTGATCATAACCTTTCGAGTAGTTGTGGTATTTTGGGTCTTGATTTTGAGTAAATATAAACCAGAAGTGAGACCACTAAAGGGGACAACTTGTTCATCGCCGCTGTTGATGTGTGTAAGCGTGTGGTTTAAAATCATCTTTCCGTCAGACGAAAAAAGGCAAATGTTGGCAAAGTTTTCAAAATTATTAAAGAGAATGCGCCATTCATTCTCTGATTTCTTAATGGTAACAGGTTGTGCAGAATTTGAGATGTTGTTAATGCCGTTTATTTTTAGTGCTAATTTTAATCCTGTGTATGCATCAATCTTTCCATAACCCCAAGATGTATTCCATGTCGTTCCTGTAAAGTTATCTCTGATAGCAGAACGCTGAATTATATCCAAAATTTGATCGTGAGTGAGAGTCGGATTGGCCTGTAACCAAAGAGCAATAATACCCGTGACTATTGGAGCGGACATAGAAGTACCTTGCATGATACCATAATAATAGTCAGTGTTTCCCAACGTAAGTTTTTCGCACACAGTATTACTCGTGCTGCTATATTCTGTGCTGTTTTTGTTTATAGAAGAAATAATGCCCATACCTGGAGCACAAATGGTTGGTTTAAGTATGGCGGGGTTTGTACTAGGCCCAATAGAGGAGAAACTTGAAAGTTTACCAATGACACTTTCTCCGGAATAGGAGTATGTTTTGGAGTCCAAAGTTTGCCAGGATAGTCGTGAATTATAGGAACCCACCGTGATTGCAGAATATGTATCAGCAGGACTACCGATGCACATGGTATTATCATAAGTGGGACTGACGAAACCATTGCCGATAGACGTGAATACCGCATTATTCCCTACGAGAAAAGCATCAAAATGATGTCCTGCATGTCCAGTTACTTTAAACATGAAATAATAGTTCCCCGTATCTGTGATGCCTTTCAAATCGTTAGCAACGGGCATAATTGCGGAATAATAATAGCGTTTATTGTTGGTGTTTAATTGAGATTCAAATTCGTTATCATTGAAAGACCAGAAGAGTTTGGTTTTTTGAAGAACGGTTTTGGTAGAAATGTTATAAAAGAAAGGGGAGACTGTAATAGGTTGTTTATCGTCGCTAAGAATGTAAAGAATCACATTATCTGCGGAATTATGCTTTACTGCAATGAGGCAGGTGTCATTGTCCTCCTTGAAATCGAACGCGGCATGAAGTTTTTCGCTTACGTCATTACCAGCAGAACATACAAAGATGCCTCCGTGTTTAGAGAGGGTGTCAAGAGTGTTATCTAAATCATCAGAGCCATCATGGGAACCGTAGTTGGAACCGAAGCTCATATTGACGACGAATGGTTCGTGTAATTTAGTAGCAACTTGTTTAATAAGGTTAATTCCGTTAAGGATATCGTCATCTGTAAAATCATTGCTGGAAATGGCTACGATGTGTGCATCGGGAGCAATGCCAAAAAAGGTTTTACTGCCTAAAGTGGAATCTCCTGCTGCAATTCCAGTTACGTGAGTGGCATGAGATTCATTTTTACCGTCATTGCCAGCGGCAATAATTCTTTTGGAGCCATAGACAGGCCCTTTTTCTGCAGTGTTCCATATTGCAGTGATACGTGTGGAGTCATTAGAAACACGAAAAGCAGGATGATCATATTGGAAACCTTGGTCGATAATACCGATAACGACGCCCCGTCCGGTATAAGGCGTTTCCAGTTGAGTTCCATTATGAACATCGTCGGTATTCGTCAGGGTGCGTGCTTTATCCATGTGTAGTTGGCGATGCTGCATACCGGTAATTCGTTTGACGGCTTCAAGGTTAGCAACGGTTTCTATTTGGCTTGGAAGCATTTGTGCAGTAAGAGTAGTGCCTGTGATGCGGCTCGACGATATTCCCATTTTGTTAAAGGCTTGTTCTACAGCATCTCTGTTGTTACAATAAATGACGAGTGAAACCTTGTTGTCGCTATCGTGCTTATATGCATTTGAGGCAATTCCTGTTTGTTTGTTGCTTAAATGATGCAGATACTGATTTAGTTCGACATTGTATTTTGTATTTGGCGTATAAACGTTTTCGGAAGTTTGTGAATAACTCATGAGGGACATGAGTAGAAACAGCGAGACGAAAATGATTTGTTTCATTAATAAATAGGTTTATAATTGGTAATAGAGGAACTGTTTTTTAGAGTTTGAAATATTTTAAGAATTTATCATAGCCTTCAATTTCAAGTTTGTTTTTTGGAATAAAACGAATGGATGC
>JAQVXN010000437.1 GCA_028709135.1 Bacteroidaceae bacterium
AATCTAAACCTTCTACTATTTCTTCCTTTTTATTATTGCTATTATTTCCGTTATTTGGAACTAAGTCGTTACTGACAGAAGCGCCGCAATTGTGGCAAAACTTACCCTCGAGCTTTAAAGCATTTCCACATTTCGGGCAATAATTCGACATATAAATTCCTCCTTGCGATTAAGTGCATTTTTTTACAACAAATGTATTATAACACCATAATTCTCCATATTCAATTAAAAAAAGATATAATTTAGCAGGTGTTCAAATAAATAGGATATGCACCTCCTCTTTCAGTCGGCTTGGACCACTCACTGTTCGAAAGTCCATCGGACTTTCTCACCACGTTCGTGCCCTTTCGGGTTCGAGTCCCTCGTCTTTTTAACATAAAAATACACCCCTTCCGGAGTGTATTTTTTGTGGCGAGGCACGAGGGACTCGAACCCCCAACCGACAGATTCGAAGTCTGCGACTCTATCCATTGAGCTAGTGCCCCATATGACGGCGCTATTACTGATGCGCCAATAATGATTTTACTGCTATTGAGGTTAAAAGTCAAATGTCAATTCGAACTATTCCTCTAATATGTCAGCAAAGCCTTCTCCTTTGCCCCAAACTGTACCTACCTGGATAACCGTAACAAATGCATCCTTATCTGCTTTTGAGACGAATTTTTTTATCATCATACTATCTCTGGGAGAACAGATAGTAACGATTTTTTCTCTTGCCGTTTTTGTATATGCGCCGCTAACCTTGAGATTGGTAACCCCTCGCTTTATATCATTCAGTATGTATTCCACTACCTCATCATGCTTACTTGTTATGATTTCCAGCTGCACTAGTTTTGACTCAAAGCCAAACATTACAATATCTACAGTTTTAGAAAAAATGACTTGAGTTATCAGTGCATACAATGCAATGTTTCTGCCGAACATAAAGCCAGAGCCTATTATGATACAAGCATCTATCACAAGAAGAATTTTGCTGATACTTATATGAGGTAATAGCTTTTTCTGGATTATCTTCGCAACTGTATCGGTTCCTCCGAATGAAAAACCTCGTGTAAATATCAACCCCTGCGATATGCCAAACAGAACACCGCAGTAAATTGCAGCGAGAAACAGATCCTTTTCTTCAAGTAATGAAAACTCAGTATGCTCAAATATAAACAGCACAGCAGGATATATAACTGACATCATTACTATTTTTCTCGCTTCTCGAAGTCCTAGCAATATTGCACAAAAGATAAGAATCACTAAAGCAAATGCATAATATACTATTGAAAAGCCGACATCAAAGACTTCCTGTATCACTCTTACAATGCCGGTTACACCTCCACTGGTCAAGCCATTGGGTATCAGTATACCCATAATACACACTGCGCTAACCGAACAACCCGCCACGATAAAGAGAAGGTCAATTCCAAATCTCTTCAAGTCAGACTTTTTTAGTTTAAGCTTCATTAATCCTTTCCTCCCTTAAATCGATAACCTTGAATGAATTGTTTCCAAAAATATCTACACATCGTATTCCGATCTTTTCTACTTCCTTTGCCAGCCATTCGCATGACTGAACTATTTCGTCATTTCCTTTGCAGAAAAACAATTTTGGCTTAAAAAGTACACCATCATAATCAAAATCTACACTCCAGTAGTCCAAAAGTTGGAGCGAATTTTCCTTAACGATCTTCTTTATTATAGGCTTATATTTTTCTTCTACAGGGATACTGTTCAATGAATCCATTTTATATTCGATAAGAGTTATCGTAACCTTATTTTTATCGGAAATGGACAGATGATTAAAATCCACTTTTACCTTTAGGTTCCCTTTATTCTCCGAATTCTCTGGCTCAACATAGTAAATATAACCGCTCTTTGTATCTGAAACAAGCCTTTTATGAGCATTGATAGAGGCTAGCTCTCCCATGTCACATGACACCCATCTTCTTTTCATTCGATCCGCTGTAGCGGCAAGTGTTCCGGAGCCTCCGAAAAAGTCTGCGCATAGATCCCCTTCTTTCGTACAGCTTTCCAAGATGCGTTCTATGAGCTGCTCTGGCTTTTGGGTCGCATATCCTGTCCGTTCTGCCGAAGTTCTTCACACCATATTGATCTGCCATACATCCTTCATATTAACCATCGTATACCAACCAAGCTCATCCTTATACTCTGATACGCCCTTAAACCTATAAGGTTTATAGTTCCTATTATAGGACATTTCTTTTTGTGCTTTAAAATAGTATTTTCTAGTCTTTGAATAAAAAAGAATTGTATCATGCTTTCTTGCAAAATGATTTTTACTTACACCGCCCGATTTATAATTCCAGATAATTTCGTTAACAAAATTTTTCTCTCCAAATATTTCGTCCAAGATTACCTTCACATAATGTACACTGTGCCAGTCAAGATGAACCCAAAGGCATCCATCCTCTGTCAGAAGCTCCTTCATTAGGAGAAAACGAGTATAAAGCATTCTTAAATACTCCTCCATACCATCGTTCCAAACATCATGATATGCCTTTTGTTTCATTACCGGTATACTTTTAATTTTATCTGAATGTAGCTTTATTTCTGAACCGTAGTTGGACTTTGAAAAAAACGGTGGATCAAT
>JAQVXN010000438.1 GCA_028709135.1 Bacteroidaceae bacterium
CTCTTCTCCAAAAATTCAATTCTTCAAACATTTCTCCTAATTTTGCACTTGCTCGTTGACTCTACGACCGTCAGGAAAGGGATGTAATCATCATAGAAACTCTCTGAAAATGTGGTGATGTGAGCTAATTTTTGTACTTTTGCGGAATAGAACCATCCAAGCAAAAAAGTAGACAAATATTATATTATTCCGGAAATGGAAGAACGCTCATTAAAAGACAAAATCACGACCAGTACGGTCACGCTCTTTGTGGCCGGAATATTGGCAGCCTTCCTCTGGCTTCAGACCGGGCTCCCGGTTTTGACTAAGTCCTTCGATTTGAGAGGAGAGGAGTGGGCCAATATAGGAGGATTTTTCTCTACATTGTTGATCATGGCTTCCTTACGGCACATGAGCAATGGTAACGCGCTGATGAGGGTCAGAACATGGATGGTACCATCCGTTTTTCTCATCATGAGCGGTGCGATTTTCTCTCTACATGCCTTGAAGCCAGTACAAACAGGTGTTTTTTTATATGCTTTTTCACAATATTATTTGCTGAAATCATATCAGGAATATCATGCCGAACGATTTATTGTAGTAAGTTTTATTTTTCTTGGCGCTGCAAGCATTTTTTATCCTCCGTTGGTTTATCTGTCAGTACTCTACTTAGTATCCATGCTCGTACAATTGCGGGCATTTATGCCAAGAACTATTTTGGCTGGCATCTTCGGACTAATATTACCGATAGAATTTTATGTAGTGTTCCTCTTTCTGACGGGAAATCCTAATCAGATTTATAATTATTTTGATGGTATTTTCAAAATTGAAAATCTGGTTATACCTAAATGGACGTTGGTACAGATGGTTAATTTAGGTTTTGTGATCGTACCATTTCTAATAGGATGCATACATTATGCACATACCAACTTTAACGATAAAATCCGTACGCGCATGTATTTCTACGTTATTATTTTGCAAACGGCAGGATTACTGGTATTGTTGGCTCTACATCCTTTAAATTACAATGAGCTGTTACCATTTATCGTCATGGAGTGTAGTCCCGTTGTGGGCCATTATCTGGTTTTCTCTCGAGGAAAAGTCGGTGACATTTTTTTTATACTAATCATTTTACTTACTCTCGCCGTTGCTAGTTTCAATATATGGGCTACATCATTACACTACTCTTAAAATACGGTTACGGAGGCATGTTTGTGGCCTCGTTTTTAGCCGGCAGTATATTGCCTTTCAGTTCGGAGGCTATAATGACGGGGCTGCGTCTAGCAGGACTTGACGTGTGGCCGCTCGTGATATGTGCAACTTTTGGGAATACATTAGGTGGCATATTTAATTATGGTGTGGGACGCCTGGGAAAAGAAAAATGGATTTATAGTTTGTTACACGTGAAAGAGGATAAACTGGAAAAAAGTGAACGCTTTGTACATCATTACGGAGCTTGGATGGGATTACTTTCCTGGCTACCAGTGTTGGGGGATGTGATTACCATTGCAATGGGAACTTTGCATATCAATATATGGAAATCATCCACAACGATCTTAATCGGAAAGGCGTTACGTTACATTGTCATGGGATTAATCCTACAGCAAATCTAAAAAGACATTAACAAAAAGAATATTAATACTTGCAAGATGTAGAAGAAATTGCGATAATTCCATTATATTTGCAAGAAGTTATACAAGTTTGCAGAAATGTATATCACACAAAATATTATCAGGCAATTAAAAGCTTCCGTTAAGTATTGGGTAGCGAAAGGTGGTACTTTACTGCTTGTATTTCTGACTTTGAGCATAGCGACCTCTTCCTGCCGTAGTCCTAAAAAAACTTCCAAAGAAGGTGTCATCGTAGTTAGTATAGAACCCCTGCGCTATTTTACAGAACAGATTTCAGGCGGACGCTATGAAGTCATTTCTATTGTACCCTCAGGTTATAGTCCGGAAATGTATGAACCCACACCGCAGCAACTGATTTCCGCATCCGGAGCGAAAGCCTATATTAAAATAGGTCAATTGGGATTTGAAAAAACTTGGCTTGAAAAAATCAGTGAGAACGAGCCTAAACTCCCTATATGGAACACTTCTGACAGTCTTGGGAAAAGTATGAGCGGGCTAAAGATGTCTACTTTCGACCCACATACATGGACATCTCCTCGCAATGCTGTAATGATTTGCCGTAGCATTTGCAGTAATTTATGTCAAATGGATTCTGTGAAAGCTCCCTTGTATAAGAAAAATTTAGCAACATGTATCCAGCGAATTCACTTAGTAGACGTGAAAATTCATAAACTATTGGAGAACGTACAATGCCGCACCTTTGTAACAGCACATCCAACTTTGAGCTATTTTGCATCAGACTACGGATTGCGACAATTAAGCATCGAGAAAGACGGAAAAGAACCTACACCTCAAGAATTGGCAGAACTTATTCGCCAATGCAAGCAAGAAAAAGTACAGGTCATTCTGGTTCAACCCGAATTCAACCGTTCCAATGCCATGGTTCTCGCTCGTGAAACAGGTGCACACATAGTGAATATCAATCCGCTGAATTATCATTGGGACCAAGAAATGATACAAGTGGCAAAAGCTATAAAATATGGA
>JAQVXN010000439.1 GCA_028709135.1 Bacteroidaceae bacterium
GGCCATGTATGACTCTTTAGGTGTTGATACAAATTTTTCAAATGCACTCAATAGAACTGCGTGTACGCAAGCAATTGATGGACAGACGGTATTTTTAAAAGAGATCGATCATATACGTAAAAAAATAAAGCGTGGAGACTATAAAGATTTTCCCAATAGAAATATAAACGTAAGCTGGATTGATTCTTTTGCTAATAAGTTTGATTACAAAAAGCTTCTTAGTTATATGGGATATTACAGACAAATGTAAAAAATCAAGTAAAAGCAATTTAAAATGAAACAGTATATAAAACGATTTCCTTGTATGATTGTAATGATCATGTTGCTGATCACGAGTTGTGGACATAAAAAGACTTTGGTGAAATCTCCTATGAAGTTATATGAAGTTTATTCGAAAAACGAAGCCTATCAGGACGTAGAAGAATGGGCTCGTACTTTAAGAGCAGAAGGAGATTCTACTGTAACAAATATGTTAGATCTGAAGACGAAGACTATTATTCATCATGAATCTGATGATGGAGATGATGGCCAATTTGATATATGCAATTTAACAAAAATACAAGCAGACGAATTTGTTAAGAAATCAAATGATCCTTTGGCTCGTTGCTTTTTACCCAAAGAAATGGTTTTTATGCGAACATTTGCACCTTCTAAAGATTATGGATATGTCGTCGTTGCTCTAAAAACAAAAGCCGACGGAAAGGCACAAATTGAAAATCCCATATTGTTGGATGCTTCCATTGATTCAGATTTTCAAATGTATCTTGGATTATTGGGCGTTAAGTTTGTTTTTGACAAAGCTGGTGCTCGCAAATTCTTTAAGTTCTCAACCAATAATAGTGGGAAAAAAACAGCGATTGTTGTCAATAATTTAATTTACATTTATTCAAGGAACATTTGCTTTTCCATGATTAAAGACGGACATGTTAACGTCATGACGCACGAAGAAGATGAAGATGCGCATAAAATATTGAATGCTATTTATCCGATAAATGGTAAATAATAATTGACATAATAATTAAGTGTGTCATTAATCCGCCTAAAATGGACTGTTGTTTATCTTAGTCTGCTTTTTGTGAAAATACAGGCCGTAAAATAAAATCGTTGCTTTCAAAGAATTGATTTGATCGTGTTCTAAAATTTTCACTTGCTCAATCAAAGTTGGTGACGCAGTGCGTCACAAAAGAAACGCAGTGCGTCATGAAAAAAACGCGTCGCGTCACAAAAGAAACGCACCGCGTCACATAGAATGAGAAGTAACTTTTCATTTAGAATACCATATTCTGATAGAATTTTAGCCAAATAATGAAATATATCAAGTGTCTCAAAGCACCTACGAGGTAAAAAGTTTCTGCATGGTTAAAGTCCTGACCTAGAAAATGCTGTTTTAAAAACAGGACATGTAATTGAATTATTTAAAATTCTATATTTCAGGCTAATGTGAGGTCTTGTAGAATCTATTCTTTGACTTATTGCAAGATCTTTGAATAACAAATGGATCATTCAAAATGTCACAAAGATTGATTAAAAGATGAGTTTTGTGCATTATCACAGTTTTAAGCTGAATGAAACACGTATGCTACCCTATTGGATACAACAAGAAAGAATGTAAGCTGTATCTTCTAAGTACAAAAGAAAAAGCTGTGCTTGTTATTTTGTACTTCACTCAATTTGCTGTAACTTTGCAGCAAATTACGTATATATTATGGCAAAGGAGCTTAAAAATCTTACAAAACGAAGTGAAAACTATTCTAAATGGTATAATGAATTGGTCGTAAAAGCCGATTTGGCAGAACAGGCTGAAGTGAGAGGTTGTATGACCATTAAGCCTTACGGTTATTCTATTTGGGAAAAAATACAACGGGAGTTAGATAGCAAATTTAAGGAAACAGGCATTCAGAACGCTTACTTTCCTTTATTAATTCCAAAATCTTTTTTTGCAAAAGAAGCTGACCATGTTGAGGGATTTGCAAAAGAATGTGCCGTTGTAACTCATTATCGTCTGAAAGTAGATGAGGAAACCAAGCAAATTGTAGTAGATCCTGCTGCTAAATTAGAGGAAGAATATATCATTCGCCCAACTTCAGAGACGATTATTTGGAATACATATCGGAACTGGATCCACAGTTACCGCGATTTGCCTATTTTGTGTAATCAATGGTGCAACGTGATGAGATGGGAAATGCGTACGCGTTTGTTTCTGCGTACTTCGGAATTTCTTTGGCAGGAAGGCCATACGGCGCATGCTACACGTGAGGAGGCCGAAGATCGTGCCAAAATGATGTTGAAAGTATACGCTAACTTCGTGGAGGATTTCATGGCTATGCCTGTTGTTCAAGGGGTTAAAAGTGAAACCGAACGTTTTGCTGGAGCACTGAATACATATACCATTGAAGCCATGATGCAAGATGGCAAAGCTTTGCAGAGCGGTACTTCCCACTTTCTGGGACAGAGTTTCGGAAAGGCTTTTGATGTACAATTTGTTGACAAAGATAATCAGATGCAATATGCTTGGGCTACCTCGTTTGGGGCCTCTACCAGGCTCATGGGTGCACTCGTGATGGTGCAATCGGATGATAACGGGCTTG
>JAQVXN010000440.1 GCA_028709135.1 Bacteroidaceae bacterium
ACAAGTCTTTTCTTCTCTCTCAGTGTCGTCATTTTGAAAATTTGGGGCGCATTGATAGTGTTTATATAATTCACGAATTCTCTCCTGCATTTCATGACGCACGATCGTTGGGGATAAAACTGTCATTACCCCACTGTACTGTAAAAGCCATTCGTAGAGTCCCTCGCTGATACTGACATCTGTACGGGCTGTAAAAACATTCTTACTGTTATCACACTCCAAAAATTCCAAAGAATCTCCAAAACGATCCAGCATGATTTCTAGTGCAGAATTTTTACAGCGAATTAAAAGTGTCTGCCGTTCCCCATTATACATGTAAAAAGAATGCCGCAAATAATCATCTGCATCAAAAGTGCCGCGGTAAGAACAAACTTCCTCAAACGGGCGTGCCGGTTCCTCCATAATTTCCACTTTATGCATACGGTCTAAACGATAATTCGAAACAACATCATATTTTTTATAATTACAAGCTAAATAATATTTGTCATGACTCCATAATAAAGCATAAGGGCTCAAACTGAATTCTCGTCCAAAATCAAGCGTTACTCGGTTATGCCAAAGAATCTGGTGCTGATACACCATACGAATTTTCTTTTTAGCACGAATTGCTTTTTCCAATGTATCAATTGTATAAAAAATTTCTCCATTTTTATATTTATAAGTTCTGTCAAAACTAATTTGGCGGCACATATCTTCCGCCTGATGTACACTCATTAAGCTTTTCAGGTGATCAACAAGCTGTTTAGTCCACTCTTCTGTTATAAATGGAGCACTTAAAACAGCATCCATCAGCACACGTACCTCTGCAGTCTCGAATGAAGATGACTCGGCAAGATAAAAGCCTCTTTGGTTGGAGCCATTGGATTTTATAAAATCATACCCAGCATCTCTTAGAGCTTTTAGATCTCTACCGAGTGTCTTTCTACTACAGGAAAGGCCTTCTTTTTCCAAAAGTTTTCCAACCTCTAAAAGTGTAATCGGATGATCTTGATCTGAATTTTTTCTGAAAATTTGAAGCATCTTTAATAAGCACAATTTTTCTTTATTAACATTTGAATCCAATTTATTTCTCTCCTAATTTTATTTGCTTAATTTTACCATATTTTTAAAAATACAACAATGCCCGACACGATAAGCGATTTCTTGTCTTTTAGCAGCAAATCTGATATAATATAAAACAAATAATTAAAGTAACCAAACGTGGTAGGAGGTTCTTTTGGAATGGATTTTTATGAGGAATATCAAAGCAAACTGACAACTGCTGAAAATGCAGTTAAAGTCGTCAAATCCGGTGACTGGGTCGATTACGGATGGTGTCTTGGGACTCCTGTTGTCCTTGATAAGGCTTTAGCTGCACGCTACAATGAATTGACGGACGTAAAACTTCGCGGCGGCGTTGTCATGCATCCCTTGGAGATTGCCAAAGTACCGGATGCGCCAAAACATTTTACATGGAACAGTTGGCATATGAGCGGAATTGAGCGCAAAATGATTTCTCTTGGAATGGCATATTACAGCCCCATGCGTTATTCAGAACTGCCCCGCTTTTATCGCGAAAACCTGGACCCGGTCGACGTTGTAATGATTCAGGTTGCTCCTATGGATGAACATGGCTATTTTAACTTTGGCCCCAGTGCTTCACATATTACTGCAATGTGCGAAAAAGCAAAAACGATTATCGTTGAAGTCAACCAAAATATGCCTCGCTGCCTAGGCGGTTTTAACGAAGGAATTCATATCAATAAAGTAGACATGGTTGTAGAAGGTCCAAATGACCCGGTCGACGCAACTGGTGCAGAAGCTCCTGCTACTGAGATTGACAAAGCCGTTGCAAAACTGATTGTAGAAGAAATTCCAAATGGAGCCTGCCTGCAGCTCGGAATTGGCGGCATGCCAAACGCTGTTGGATCCATGATTGTCGATTCTGATCTGAAAGATCTTGGCGTTCATACAGAAATGTACGTTGATGCTTTTGTGAAAATTGCAAAAGCCGGAAAGATCAACGGATTGAAGAAAAATATTGATTGCGGACGTCAAACTTATGCTTTTGCTTCCGGTTCCAAAGAAATGTATGAATACATGAATAACAACCCTGCACTGATGAGTGCACCTGTTGATTATACAAACGACGTCCGCACAGTTGCAGCTCTTGATAATTTTATCTCCATTAACAATGTAATTGATGTTGACCTTTATGGGCAAGTAAATGCAGAATCTGCTGGAATCAAGCAAATCAGCGGTGCCGGCGGACAGCTTGATTTTGTTATGGGGGCTTACTTAAGTCATGGTGGAAAGAGCTTTATTTGTTGCTCTTCTACTTTCACCAACAAAAAAGGCGAAACCATTTCCCGTATTTTACCGACTTTGAAAAACGGCTCTATTGTAACAGATACTCGCTGCAATATTCAATGGCTTGTTACGGAATACGGAAAAGTAAACCTAAAAGGGCTCTCCACGTGGCAGCGTGCTGAAGCAATTATTAGTATCGCACATCCAAAATTCCGCGATCAATTAATTAAAGCTGCTGAAGCACAGAACATTTGGCGTCAGTCCAACAAGATTTAATCTCGTTTTTTCA
>JAQVXN010000039.1 GCA_028709135.1 Bacteroidaceae bacterium
TCTTTTTAATAATTGGGCTACCACAAAAAGGACAATGTTTTTTGTTCATAACTAATAAACTCCTCAACCACCTTTATATTAAGGCACTTCAAGAGTTTTTAGCCTACCATTTGTCCACTTCGCCAAATATATCGATCTCTCTTCAAAATTTATTCGTCTCGCGTTTATTAACTCACACACGACCTCTTAATTTAAAGCCTTCTTTACACTTTCAAACTCTAATGTATTTTATCTGCACAACTACGCCCTTCTTTTCGCCTCCTTTTATTCATTACTATTTATATAATAAATATGGTACGTCTGAGAAATAACATTTTGGATAAAAATATTACAGTTGGGAACATTGTCATTAAGTAACTTGGAATATTCATCATACCTACATATTCCTCGTCGTTTCAATAAAACTATTCTGGTTTGTTATGGCTTTGTAACTGGCGTCGACTTTACAGTCTTATTTAAAGGTTTTGTTGTTGTTTTAGTCGCTACGGAATCTTTTTTCACCGTTTTGATCATTTTACTTGCAGCAACCGAATCTTTCTTTACGTTCCCAACCACCGTTTTCGCAGGCTTTATCACCGTTTTGGGGTCTTTGGCAGGAGCATTTGTCCCCTTAGATTGAATAGATTTAGACACATTCGGCATCGTTTTCATCTTATTAGTGGCTGCATCAATTTTATGGGGCAGCGGAGCGGAAGCCTTTGACGTAGAATCTTCCACTTTCTTCAAAACCGTTTCTGGCTTGAGATTTCCTTTTTCATCGAACATGTCGAAGGTAGTACGCAGGACGCTGAATTCTGTTCTGCGGTTGAGTGCATTGCAGCTATCTTGTCTAGCTTTATTCAGACGTTTAATAAAGCGAACTGTGAGCGTGTCGCCTGCATGCAAGAAAGGATACATTTCTGCAAATTTAGGTGTAATCACCTTGGGCCGTTTCTTACCATAGCCATGAGCCACAACACGTTTTTCTGAAATACCGTGTGCTGTCAGATATTTAACAACCGATTCTGCACGATGTTGAGACAATCGCTCATTGTAAGCATCCGAACCGCGATAATCACAATGTGAACTCAATTCAATAGTAATCGAAGGATTTTCTTTTAATAAATCTGTCAATTTGTTTAGAGCGGGTATGGATTGAGGTAATATTTCAGCCTTATTGTAAGCATAAAAGACATTTCTAACCAAGACAGGAATTGTCAAAGATGGCAACGGAAATTGAAAGGTTGTATCCACAGAACCAACATTAGGTGGAAGATAAAGCGTATGCCGATAGTTCATATACCCTTCACAAGATGCTAAGAAAAGATAATGTACTCCGGGTTTAACCACTTGTTCAAAAGAGCCATCCAGTTTGAGTCCAAGTTTAGTGTTTGTCGCATCATCTCCAATCATATAGACTTGTGCTTTAGGTAATTCATATCCATCCTGTTCATAAACCCAACCTTTAACGGTTTGAATAATTTCAGGACAATCAAAAGTATAAATTTTATCCCAGCCTCTACGATTTGAACGATTAGAACTAAAATATCCGCGGTTATGAATGCCATCAAAAGTCATTCCGAAATCATCTCCATTTGAATTAACAGGATAAGGCAAATGAGTTACATCCCATTTATTTAATGTAGAATCGTATTTGGCACAATAAATATCTAAACCGCCAAGACCAATTTTTCCATCTGAAGAGTAGTATAAATCTCCATTGGGTCGAAAAGTTGGAAAGCGTTCGTTTCCAGATGAATTAATCGGCGCCCCAAGATTTTCCACAGCTCCAATCCCATGAGTTGTTAAACTAGCACGCCAGATATCCGTTCCACCCAGACCGCCCGGCATATCAGAAACAAAATAAAGATACTTGCCATCGGGCGAAACGGCAGGATGTGCATAATTAGACAATGTATCTTTAGAAATCACACAAAGTGAGGCACTACCCCAACTAGCATCAGAGCGAGAGGAAGTATATATTTCAGCAAGACGCGGGTATTTACTATCCCAGCGACAGCGTGTAAAATACATTGTTTTCGCATCCGGAGTCAAACAACATGCTCCTTCGTCATACGCAGTATTTATGCCGCCTTCAACAAGTTCGGGACGTTTCCATTTTCCTTTTTCATCCTTTTTAGCCGTAAAAATATCGCCACTTTTCATTCCGGTTATACCGTTGACGTCGTCGCCTGTAGCCTCCTTACGAGTAGAAGAGAAGAAAATCTGGTCTTCAGATAGAACCGGGGAATAATCATCATAACGCGCATTAAAAAGGTGATCTTCACGTACCGTATATTCAGACCCTTTATCACGAAAAGCAGGTGCTGCAGCACAGGATTCGAGTCCCAATAAGCACCCCGGATCCGATGGATGGTTGTCTAAATATAATTGATAGCTTTTAGCCGCACTTTTGTAATCACGTGATTCTCGTTCCAATTCACCCGTATAATAATAGGTAAGTGTATCCGTATATTTGTAACGCGCAGCATTTCTATATGCTGCCAAGGCCTTTGCGGTATAATTCAAGAGCCTATTGCTTTCGGCTACTTTATAAGCACGCATTCCACGCTCCTCTTTTTTTTGAGGAGGGGTTTTGGCATACGCTTTGGCATATTCCAATGAAGCCTCATAATATTCACCGATGGCCATAAATTGATCTCCCTTTTTCAGATGTCTATCGGCACCACAGGAACTCAACAAAAGCAACAGGACTAAAATATAACTATACCGATTCATAACTAATCCTAATAACTCTAAAGCACTTCATTTATTGTGTTTTGAAGATTAATCTTTCCAGCCTGAAACTTTTTCAATTACTTCTCGCCCTGTTTAAAAGGTAATCGGAACGTACAGCCTTTGCTGAACTCAGAACAGCCATAAGCCGTCTTACCTTTTATAATATGTCCCCGATGACAAAATGGGCAAGGTTGTCCGATAATTTTATCATCCGGTTGCAATTTCGAAGAAGAAGGAGGAGAGGTTATAGCTTTTTTTGTCGCATATTTCCGTTTGGTTTGAGTTGCTGTCTTGGTTCCTGATATTTTTTCTCCTTCAACTACCGTAACATGTCGGTTTGTATTGTCTCGCAGCACCTGTCTCACCAAATCTTCCACCATTTGTTCCAGTTCTGAAATAAAAGTAGACGCACTATACTTATGATACTCAATATTACGCAATTTCTTTTCCCACAGGCCTGTTAATTCCGCACTTTTCAATAGTTCCTCATGTATAATGTCAATTAATTGACATCCTGTTGCTGTCGCAAAAAGATTTTTACGAATTTTATTTACATAATGGCGTTTAAAAAGGGTTTCTATAATAGCTGCACGCGTTGAAGGACGTCCAATGCCATTTTCTTTTAAAGCTTCGCGGAGAGAATCATCTTCTACATTTTTTCCTGCAGTTTCCATCGCGCGTAGCAACGTAGCCTCTGTATAAGGTTTCGGAGGAACTGTCATTTTTTTACTGAGTTGAGGAGCATGAGGACCGCTTTCATTTTTTATAAAATCTGGCAATAAACGTTCCTCTTCTTTCCCATTATTTTCTTCGTCTTGATTCTCTTCTTCTGTTTTTTTATCATCAGCATAGACCTCACGCCATCCAGCAGATTCAATATGCTTACCTACAACTTTAAAGCCAATTTTATCCACTTCACCCTGAACCGTAGTCATTGTAAAAAGGCAATCCGGATAAAACACTGCAATAAAACGACGAGCAACAAGATCAAAGACCTTCATTTCAGCATCAGTTAAACCTTTAGGATTCATTCCAGTAGGTATAATGGCATGATGGTCTGTGACTTTCGACGTATCAAAGACTTTCTTGCTTTTCAACAATTTACGACCACGCAAAGGCAGTAACAGACTTTCATATAGTTTTAGTCCATTCAATATTTTACCACACTTGGGATAAATGTCATCACTCAGATAGGTAGTATCAACACGAGGATAAGTAGTTACCTTTTTTTCATAAAGGCTTTGAATTAAGCTCAATGTTAAGTCAGCAGAGAAGGCAAATTTCTTATTACATTCTACTTGAAGAGAGGTAAGATCAAAAAGTCTTGGTGGCGCTTCGTGTCCTTTTTTCTTCGTTACATCAACGACAATGAAATCTTTGCCTTCTATTTGTTGCAAGGCAGCAAGTCCTTCATCTTCCTTGAGAAATTTCGATTTATTTGCAGTAAATAATGTAGAACGATATACAGTAGCCAATACCCAATAAGGTTCTGGTTTAAACTGTTCGATTTCACGCTGACGATTTACAATCAGCGCCAATGTCGGAGTTTGCACCCGCCCAACAGAAAGAGGCGAGGCCTGACGCTCCCGGCGTCCATATTTTAAAGTATAAAGACGTGTAGCATTCATGCCCAAAAGCCAATCGCCGATAGCACGACACAAGCCAGCTTCATACAAAGAAGTATAGTCACTCTGATCTTTCAAATGTTGGAATCCCTCCCGAATACTTTCTTCCGTCAAAGACGAAATCCACAGTCGTTGTACAGGACACGTGACACCCACTTTCTGCATGACCCATCGCTGAATAAGTTCTCCTTCTTGTCCCGCATCACCGCAATTAATGATACGTTCCGCTTGTTTCATTAAATGTTCTATGACTTGGAACTGTTTTTCAATACCTTTATCTTTCTTCAGTCTGATACCAAAAGGGTGAGGAACAATCGGCAAACTGGAAAGGCTCCACACCTTCCATTGCGGGGCATAATCTTCTGGATATTTTAATTCACAAAGATGCCCAAAAGTCCATGTGACCTGATAATTATTTCCTTCCATATAGCCAGCATGCCTTTCTGTCGCTCCGAGTACATGAGCAATATCTTGAGCAACACTGGGTTTTTCTGCGATACAAACAATCATTTATCAACACTTTTGACGTAAGTATATTGCAACGATTGACGGTTAAATGTCAATCCTTTGGATTTAAAGAAAAAATCTAAACATCCTTTTTCTGCCAATTCATGTGGAGAACCTTGCTCTAAATTTCCATCATCATTCAGTAACCACAAACGATCAGCTGTCTGCAACGCTAACTCCAAATCATGAATAGAAAGTAATATCGCCTTGTGCTTTTCACGAGCCAATTCTTGAAGTAATCCAAGAATTTCCACTTTACTTGGAAAGTCCAGAAACGCTACAGGTTCATCAAGTAAAATGACCGGTGTCTGTTGAGCCAGTGCTTTAGCTATCATAATTTTTTGCATTTCGCCATCGCTCAGTGTTGTCATCCGTCGATGTCCAAAAGCCCTCATACCAACCGCCGCCAAAGAATCCTCTACAATTTCAAGATCTATTTTATTCAACGCCCCCCAAAAACCAGTAAAGGGCATCCGACCCATAGCAACCAATTCCTCTACACGTAAACTTGCAGTAGGCAGCTTATCCGTAAGTACCACACCAATTTGTTGGGCAAGTTCATCCGAAGAATAATCGGATAAGGGTTTCTCAAATAGAAGAATCTCGCCCCCTAACGCAGGTTGAAAACGCGCCATAGTTCTTAAGAGCGTAGATTTTCCAACCCCATTAGAACCTAATAAACACGTGAGTTCGCCTCGTC
The DNA here is from genome assembly GCA_028709135.1 of Bacteroidaceae bacterium. Taxonomy (GTDB): domain Bacteria; phylum Bacteroidota; class Bacteroidia; order Bacteroidales; family Bacteroidaceae; genus UBA6382. Next base: position 5,551 of record JAQVXN010000039.1, read on the forward strand.
TCAAATCCGCAGTAAGGGAAGGTGACAAAACCTTGTCATGATTTCGCAAATGGTAACCTGTAGTCAGGTTAATTAAACTAAATGTTGTTATTTCGTTTGCCTGCATAGTCGTTTTCTAAGGACAAAGATACTAATAAAGATCTCGACGTAAACAGAAAACCATAGAGTTTCTAAAAAATAAAAACAAGAAGATAGCCATTAAAAAGTCACTTGTAAGATTTCAAGGGCAAATGTTTTTGAGATACAAAAACGCCCAACATAATCAATATCAAACCCATTGCAAGACTCAGTGTCATCACCTCTTTCAAAAATAAGAACGAAAAAACCGTTGAAAAAAAAGGATCAAGATATAGGAATGATGCCGAACGCACGGGCCCAAGTCTTTTAATAATCACATTCCATCCGAGATAACAACAAATAGAGGCAAACAATGTCAGATAAAGCAAATTAAACATCACTTCAGGGCGCATCAATAAAACAATATCCGTTTTATATGATCCCAGAAAGAATAACGGCAACGCTGTAATCCAGCCATAAAAAAAAACCTTCCTAGATATCAAATGCACAGTATATTGTTTAGTCAACGGTCTGATTATTTGACTATAAACAGCCCATGAAGTTGCAGCCAATAAAGCTAGAATATCACCCAGCGGCGAAATATGTAATTCAAAACGGCCATTAAAAATTACCAAAGCTACGCCCAATATTGCGATCAAAAGGCCCAAGCCAAGATGACGCGAAATATGCTGGTCTTTAAAAAGCACCAAAGACAGTACTATCGTGATAAGAGGACAAAAACTCAGGAGAAAAGACACATTCGTTGTTTGAGAGATGGACAAAGCCGTATTTTGTAGAAAATAATAAAGCGATCCCCCCAAAATGCCAGCAATTGCAAATTTCAGTTCATCAGCACAAGAGTTTGCGAAAATCTTTTTTCCGGAAAAAATCAAAAGAATAAAATAGGCCCATAAGAATCGAAAGAAAAAAATCCCCATCGGGCTCATTCCTTTAATGATCAAAACCTTGGTTGCTGAGAAAGTAGATCCCCAAACTGCCACAATTATTATGGCCAAAACTACAAATACCCAGTCTTGATATGGCATTCTTTGCTGCTTCATCAAATACATATTCTTTCTAATCTGCAAAATTAGTAAAATTTCAAACATCTAACCTGCGACGACATATCATCCAACCTTAATTATTCTATTAAGTCGTCTATAATTTGTGGTGCCTGCAATAATCACCCTACTGGAGCTCTTACTAATAAATCACTAAAACCAGCAACCTGTACAACTTTCTATACACTATTTTCTTGACTTTCTAATTTCCACAACGAATAATGCTGTTTCCTTTCAGAACCACAGAGTCTGACCTTCGAATCAATCTGACACAGTGAATTTTAAATACTTCAGTTACATTTTCTAAAACTACATTTTATAGGTCAGGACTTTAACCAGGCAGGAATATTTTACTTCGTAGGGTCTTTAATGCACTTGATACATTTCTCTATTTAGCTGAAATGCTATCCGGATATAGTGTTCTAAATGATACGTTACTTCTCATTCTATGTGACGCGGTGCGTTTCTTTTGTGACGCGACGCGTTTTTTTAATGACGCACTGCGTTTCTTTTGTGACGCACTGCGTCACCAGCTTTGATTGAGCATGTAAAAATTTGAAAAACACGATGGAATCAATTCTTTGAAAGCAACGAGTTTATTTTACGACCTGTATCTTCACAAAAAGGAAACTAAGATAAACAACAGACCCAGAGCTAAATTTAACCTTTCCTCCGCTAAACCTTCCAAACAAATCCGATAGATTCACTCAAAAATAGCTTCAAAAGACTTTCGATAAAAATTCCAAACGCCTTCATCATTTCCTCAACTTATATTTATACCTCATCGTTTGATTACAACTTCTATAAAAAGTATTTATCTTTACTACCAATTTACAATACAGGCTTACCCTTTTCATGTTTATAATTGAAAAATAAGGCAACAGTTCTTACTGTATGTCCAAAAAGTAGTATTTTTGCCTCAAATAAGAAAAAATACTAATGAACATCTATTGGGAAGGTTTCCGTACATTTTTCAAAATCGGCTGTTTTACGCTAGGTGGCGGTTATGCTATGATTCCTCTCATTGAAGAAGAAGTCGTAAACCGAAAAAAATGGCTTACGAAAGAAGACTTTCTAGATTTAATGGCGATTTCACAAACTTTACCTGGTGTTTTCGCCGTTAACTTCAGTATTTATATAGGTTATAAGTTACGTAGGCTACGTGGCAGTTTGATTTTAGCTTTAGGAACTATTCTTCCAAGTTTTCTGATTATTTTGACTATTGCTATGTTTTTCGCCACTTTTGCTGATAATCAAATAATTGCTGCCATTTTTAAGGGGATACGCCCTGCAATTGTAGCGCTTATTGCAGCTCCATGTATCAATTTGGCCCGTGCAGCTCATATTAAGCTGACAAATGTATGGCTGCCTGTATTCACAGCCTTGGCAATCTGGATTTTTGGGGTTTCGCCAATCTATATTATAATTTTAGTTGCCGTTGGAGGTTTCCTTTATGGCAAACTCGTTCAACCTGATAACAAATAAAAGCTACCACGTTCTATGATCTATTTGCAACTCTTCATCGCATTTTTTAAAATTGGCCTTTTTGGTTTTGGAGGGGGTTATGCCATGCTTTCTCTTATTCAGGGTGAAGTTGTAACAGCTCACCATTGGATTTCTACTTCCCAATTTACAGATATTGTAGCAATCAGCCAAATGACGCCGGGTCCTATTGGTATCAACTCTGCCACATATGTAGGTTATGCTGCCGCCTCTAATGCGGGATTCTCTAACGGCATGGCTATTTTGGGGAGCGCAATGGCCACATTTGCAGTTGTACTTCCGTCTTTTCTCTTAATGATTTTCGTTATTAAGATTTTCCATAAATACCACAACCATCCCGTTGTAAACACCATGCTTTCGGTTCTCCGCCCAACAGTTGTTGGTCTCATTGCCGCTGCAGCACTACTTTTGATGACACCAGAAAATTTCAGTACACCGAATGAATCTGCATGGCAATTCTATATCAGCATATTTCTTTTTTTAGTTACATTTCTCGGAACGCAAGTCATGCATATCAATCCTATTCGCATGATCTGTTATTGCGGTTTTGCAGGCCTTCTACTTTATTATTGATTATCTAAGACAAGAATAAGAAGGATCTCAGATTCACATCACGCATCCACTCCAACTAACAATTTGAGTAAATAGCCAACTATAAAGCTTATTCCAGCTACACTGAAACTCAAAATAGTCATTTCCCAAAAACGATGCCCGAACTTCTCATCACAAGCAATGGCATAATAATAGTTGAACACGAAAATTATCAATACTGCCATCATCAGCATAATGCCCAATGCTGCAAAAACATTGGAGAACATCACAAAAGGAGACACGAGAAACACCACGGTCATGATATAAGCTAAGCCCGTATAAGCAGCTGATTTTCGAGGCTTCACATCTTCCTTCTTTTCTGCTCTAGTAGACAAATACACCGAACAAGCCATCGACATCGCAGCAGAAATGCCTGTAATACTCCCGGTTAAGGCTATCAACATATGCTTATTCAGAGCCAACGTGAATCCAGCCAAAACTCCTGTAAATTCCACTAAAGCATCATTAAGCCCTAATACAATAGCTCCGGTATAAGCTAATTTTTCTTCATTAATTAAATTGATAATACCTGCTTCGTCAGCTTCCGCATGATGAAGACTTTTCAATTCGGGTATTTCGTCAAAAAATTTATGATATTTAGGAACATCCCCGTTTCGTTCCATTAGCTTAACAGCAAATGTCAAGCCTAATATCCGGGCCATCCAATAATACAAAAGATAACGCCATACAGGGATTTTTACACTCTGATTTGTTACACGGCGCACCGTATCATAATGCAGTTGTTCCGTATGCGCAATACGGTCTAAAGTCAACTTATTTTCTTTATCTCGATTGCATTTAGCCAACTGATGATATACCAGACTTTCCATTAATTCATTTCTCTGAAAATGGAGCAAAGCTTTCAAGTCTTTTCCCGACAAATTTGTCATTTCAATGAAGAATTATTTACTAAATTCAAACAATTAGCAATATTGCCCCTGACGAGCTTTCTTAGAAGAAAGAATCCATAATCCTGCAAAAGTAAGCATTCCATTCAACATCAATAATTCATAGCCAAATTCATAGCCCGTTAACTTCGGTACAATAACAGAAATGGCATAACAAAGCAACGGAGACAAAATACAAACAATCGGTACAAAACGATCCTTTGGCAAACGTTTTGTAAACAGTCCAAAAGCGAAAAGTCCCAGCAACGGACCATAAGTATAAGAAGCCATGATATAGATAGCATCTATCACACTCGTACTATTCAGGGCCTTAAATATTAAGGTAAAAACGACAAACGAAACCACGATACCTACATGCACCAGGCGACGAGTTCGTAAAGCACGTTTTTCCTCCATTCCTCGCTTTTCAATACCCAAAATATCAATGCAAAAAGAAGTTGTCAAAGCTGTTAATGCAGAATCTACGCTTGAAAAAGCTGCGGCTGTAATACCTAGAACAAAAAGGATGGTCACCCCATAACCAAAATAACCGTTCTGCACCAACATAGGAAACAACATGTCAGTTTTTTCTGGTAATGGAACGCCTTGATGAAGAGAAAAAGTATATAGCAAAACGCCTAAGACAAGAAAAAGAAGATTTACGGGAACAAAACAGATTCCATACGTACACATATCTTTTTGTGCCTCTTTCAAGTTTTTACACGTCAAATTCTTCTGCATCATATCTTGATCTAGGCCTGTCATCACAATAGCCACAAAAATGCCGCTCAAAAACTGTTTCCAAAACGCCTGCTTTGACATCCAATTATCAAAGACAAAAATGCGGCCATAATTACTTTCACTCACTGTCTTACAAAGTCCGGAAAAATCCAGTCCCATTTGTTTGGAAATAAGTATCACCACCAAAACCAATGCGGAAAGCATACACAGCGTTTGCAACGAATCCGTATAGATCAATGTTCGTACTCCGGCACGGCGCGTATAAAGCCATACCAAA
>JAQVXN010000441.1 GCA_028709135.1 Bacteroidaceae bacterium
ACATATTATTTTTGGATTGGAAAATTTTGGATATGAAACGTTTTTGGAAGAGTATCGGGCAGAGTGTATCGAACGAGCTAAAAAGCCAAGAAGTAAAATTTCTGCAAAAAGTGATGCCTTCAAAGATATAGTTACAATTTTGAAAAAATATGCTTCGGAAAAAGATTATAATTTTGAAACTTTCAATGACGATATAATGAAAAGCCTGTTTAGGAAAAGTAAGGATGAAAAGATTGATTTTTGAGAATTATCAAGCATTTTAAGCGAAAAATAGTCTTTCCTCTTCTTAATAAATAGGAAAAGTAAGGAATAGAGTATAGAGAGTATATATTGAGATATGTATAATAAGAAAACCCTTATATTGAGAAAGCCTAATATTATTGGCTGGCTTTGTACAACTTTATTTTGTATTACGATTAACAAACCCTCTTTGCATATATGCAATAGAAGCATAAAGGAGAATGTACAGAACAACCCCTATATAATTGGGTACTATTGCGAATTGGGCATGTCAGCCGTAATACGCAACGGAATAACTAAGAACCGCAGAGAAGCACAAAGATAAGTTTCTGTAATTGGAGTTGAATAACAAAGCTCTACCCAGATAATATAAAACCTTTGTGGTAATCTAAACGCAAAGACTTATAAAATGAAGGTACAGTATATTGTTTGCCCTTCGTTGAGCTTTTAACTCTGTAAACGATAGTAGGAGTGCCTAAATGTGAAGCTGGCTTTATAGAGCATCTAATTTATTGGAGGTTGAGCGTATTTCTAAGGCTGAGTGAAACGAAGCCTTAGAAGAGAGGTTTACGAAGTATATTTTGAGCCATTTTTCGCTCAAATCGTTTTCGTGCCGAAATTTCGCTTTTTTTCATCGTGGGCTTATTCGGCTTCGCTTTCGATAGAAGAATGCTGTAAAACGAAAATAAGAATGGAATACAAAGCAATAGATAAATAAAATGGAATACCCGAAAACGCTTATCTCAAATTTTATCGAAATATTTGAAATAGAGGAGGAGAAATATCAAATACCCAAAAGTAATGTTTCTTTTGAGAAATGGACTGGCAAGCCTATCAGAAATAATTTCGGAGAAAAGACTTTGTTAAATGTCGATAGCAAGGTTTCTTTTGCCGAACTCGCAATAGTTGGCTTGTTTGTAAATGAGGGTTGGGAAGCTCGTTGGGTTTGTACTTATGGAAGAGGCAAGCAAAATCCGCTTTTTCTGAAAGAATGGAAAGACGACAATCTGAAAAATCAAGAAAACTCCTTGATAAAAGAAGTTTGGGTAATGGATTTGCTAAACGAAGTTGCTTCGTTAAATGGTAATTTCTTTTCAGGTTGTTGGGATGTTGTAGCTTGGAAAGATGACGAGATTGTCTTTGCCGAATCGAAGAGGAAAAAGAAAGATTCTATTCGCCAAACGCAAACTAATTGGCTCGAAGCAGGACTAAAAAGCGGATTGACAGAAGAGAATTTCTTAGTGATTGAGTGGAATATAAACTAAGTCGGAATGAAGTATATTTCAGCATTATATATATCTTTGTGTTTAATCCTTAAATAATTACCATGGGCAAAAAAAAGAAAACCTTTCCAGAAACTAAAGCGTGGCAAATTTTCGATGGGAAAGTCCGTAACCTAAAATCGCATCTTCAATTATTAGATGCTTCTTTGAAAATAAGTCAAACGATTTGCGGAAAAAATAAAAATAAGAGTTATACAATCGGAAAAGCTCTAAAAACCGATGAAAATAAGCACCCTCAACTAAATGTTCCTTGCGAAAGTATTGATATAGGTAGAACGTTTACATCTTCAAGAATTAAACTGAATGAACAGGCTATTATTGACTTGTATAGATATTTTGCAAACTATATTACTAATGTCATTGAGGAATTTGTTCGAACTGACCCGATGCCTCTGCTAAACAGTATTGCTGGCAATAAAGATAATGCTCTTCCTTTTGATGATATCCTAAAGGCAGGGTCTTTTGATATGGTAATAAAAGAAATGTCGAAAAAAATTTATAGAAGATTAGAAAATGAAAGAAGCACCCCAACCTTATTGAATAAGATAATATCATATACTAAGATTGATGTTGATGAAGATTTAAAAAATAAGGCTTTGATTTATTTGCAAATAAGACATTCAATAATTCATGATGAATCTAAGGCGGATAATGTTTTCAAGGAGATGAACAACGGTCTTGTGCCAATAAAAGTGGGTGATAGAATTGCTATTAACTATGACCTAACTGATAAAGCTATTACTACAATTTACGACTTGTGTAAGAATATTGATGGCAAACTTATTGAGAAAGATATGGTCTGTAAGCGATTTATTGAATATCCCGAAGTCGCTCCGACACCGATTTAATTATTATTTCGATGATTTTGATTATTGGTAGGCTTTGTAATTAAAGAATATATGAAATTAAAAGAAGAATCTATTAAATGGGTGTATTAGCCCGTAATAACCGAGCACATTAATTGTATTTAATCTTTTTTATTACTTTTGTATCGGACAAGCTGATCCGATGGTAATATATTATACCGAAGGATTTATAGAAGGGGTGTTACTGT
>JAQVXN010000442.1 GCA_028709135.1 Bacteroidaceae bacterium
AACTTGATGAAAAAGTATATCTAAAAAAGGCATCAAAGGTTTACGACCTATACTCAAGCAATAAGTTCAAACAAAAATTTGACTGGATCAGAAGTGAGTTTTTTGCTCCTGCTTTACTCAAGCAACTTTCGACAGATTGTAAAGATATTATCAAAATATTAGAAATTGGTCAGGACTGGGATTTAAACGAAGATAGAAAACTTAATGCCCTATACAATTTATTATCTATAAAGCACAAAACTGAAAAGGTTCTGATATTTACTCAATTTGCGGATACTGCCTACTATTTGTCAGAACATTTAAAAAACCGGAAACTTGAGAATTTGGAACATGTTACAGGAGATAGCGAGAACCCGACTGCTTTAGCGCAGCGTTTTAGTCCATTGAGCAATAAAATTCCTGTTTCTAAAAATGACATCCGGGTTTTAGTATCGACAGATGTATTGAGTGAAGGTCAGAACTTGCAAGATGCTCATATAATTTTAAATTATGACTTGCCATGGGCTATAATAAGGTTAATTCAGCGAGCCGGTCGTGTTGACCGTATCGGGCAGAAAGCAGATGAAATAATTTGCTACTCATTTTTACCGGAAGATGGCATTGAGCAAATTATCAATCTTCGTCACCGACTTACGAATCGTATCCGCCAAAATGCAGAGGTAGTTGGCTCTGATGAAGTTTTCTTTGATGGAGACCCAATAAATATTGAGGATTTGTATAATGAAAAATCGGGAATACTTGACGAGGAAGATGGTGACAGCGAAGTTGATTTAGCGTCATTTGCTTTTCAAATCTGGAAAAATGCTACTGATGAAACTCCCGAATTAAAAAAAACAATACCTAATCTTCCAAATGTTATTTATGCGACCAAAGCAAACCAATTGGGTGGGGAAAAAGAGGGAGTTATTGTTTATACGCGCACCTATGATGAAAATGATGTTCTTGCATGGGTTAACAACAAAGGAGAAATAATTACACAATCACAATTAACCATATTAAAAGCTGCTGCTTGTAATTCTGACGTTGAGCCTTGCTATAAGATTTCAAATCATCATGAACTTGTTAAAAAGGGCATTGATTATATTAGGGACGATGAAAAAAACACAGGTGGTTCTCTTGGAAAGAAAACTGGGGCAAAATATAGGGTTTATATGCGGCTTGACAGGTATTGTAAAGATTTTGAGAATACATTATTTGTAAATGATGCATTAAAGAAAGCAGTTGATGATATTTATAAATATCCTTTCAAAGAGTTTGCAAGAGAAACATTAAACCGTCAGCTTAAAGCAGGTATTTCTGACGAAGACCTGGTAAATTTGGTTGTTTCATTACGTGAGGAAGATAAACTTTGTATTGTAAATATAGACGAAATGCCAAACAAAGAACCTCAGATTATTTGTTCATTAGGACTTGTCAATAAATAAGAAATTATGGCAATAAGTAAACCGGATTTTTCCAACTACATCAAACAATTCAACTTTCGCGAATTGTTTAATGAAATGGGCTGGAATAACGATAAAACAAAGCAACCGATTATTGTTGATAACATTACATTTACACTTCAGGCTGTCGCAGAGAAAAGCGGTTTCAAAATTCTTCTCTGCAATCCGACTGAGAATGGATTAATTCCAGATTATAATACCCGAAAAAAAATAGAAACTAAAGTTACCAAACTATTTCAGGAACATTTGATTATTTTTTGCGATGCGAAAAACCAGGAGCAAATTTGGCAATTGGTCGTAAGGCAATCAGGTAAACCGACCAAAGTTACCGAAACACGTTATCATACTTCACAAGACCCTGAATTGTTATGTCAAAGGGCATCAGGTATTTTCTTTGAAATGGACGAAGAAGAGAAAATAACTATTGTTGACGTAAAAGGCAGGATGACCGAAAATTTCCATGCAAATGCCGAAAAAGTTACCAAAGCATTTTATGACAAATTTAAGAAAGAACACACTTCATTTCTTGGTTTCATCAAAGGTATTAACGAAAAGGGCAACCAAGAATGGTATGCTTCTTTAATGCTTAACCGCTTGATGTTCTGTTATTTTATTCAGAAAAAAGGATTCTTAGACAATAATAAAAACTATTTGCGCGACAAGCTTAAAGCAAGTCAGGATAAAAAAGGAAAAAATAAATTTTACTCATTCTACAGGGATTTTCTTTTAGTATTGTTTCATCAGGGCTTAAATGAAGCTAAACAAAAGGATGTAGTCAAGATTGAAATTGGCAAAATTCCCTATCTCAATGGTGGCTTATTTGATGAGCATGAATTGGAAAAAATGTACAAAGCCATTGATATTGAGGACAAAGCATTTGAACGTGTTTTTGATTTTTTCGACCAGTACGAATGGCATCTCGACACCCGCATGACGGCGTCAGGAAAGGATATTAACCCCGATGTAATAGGGTATATTTTTGAAAAGTATATCAACGACAGGTCAAATATGGGTGCCTATTACACCAAGGAAGATATTACCGACTATATCAGTAAAAATTGCATTTTACCTTATCTGTTCGATGAAACAAAACGGCAATATCCAAAATCATTTGCCAGCGATGGTGAAATA
>JAQVXN010000040.1 GCA_028709135.1 Bacteroidaceae bacterium
TTCGTTGTGTCTTCGCGTCAAAATGAATCATCTTATTGGTATTATCCCATTTCCCATTTAATAAAAGGGTTCCCATATCACCCGTATTAAACTTAAAGTTATTCACGGTTAGTAGAGCATTAACATCCTTGTTTTCAGATAAATCATTTGTTTTTAGAAAGCCTGAAGCCTTACCATCAAATTCTACGGGATGAAAATTCAAAATATCAAAGACGTAGCCCAAATCAATTTCATTCACTTTAGCCAAAAGTCCTTTCCCATTAGCAATACTATCAGCCGTATTACTGACAGCTATATATTGATTTCCATGACTAATCATGAAATTGTGAATTTGATAGTTGTTTTTCTTGAAATCTACTAATGATGGGTTTACGGTCCAAATGGAGTCATTTACGTAGATAATAGACGGAAAAATTTGAATGTGCGTGTTGTCAACACCATTTTTGTCTTTGCTGAAAGAAGTTTTTGTTTTTATAAATCCCTGAGTACCGTGTTCGGCTAACATTTTCCATTCCATTTGAGATAAAATAGAATTATTGTATGCTTCCGTATTTAGTACAAATTTAACGTCGTTATGATTAAATGTTTTCGTAATCTGTCCCAATAAAGAAAGGGAATCTCCCTGATTCGTTAAGAATAAGCTACCATCCTTATAAGGGCTTCCATTAAAAGTAAATGAAGGCAAAAATGCTGTTAATTGAATATCATTGGTCGTAGTGTCAAAAAATCCTGATAAATTCGGCATTTGTTCGAAATGAATAGGAATTTTAGTTAAATGTTCAAGTAAATCGGATCGCTTTAGATGAATATCAAAAAGCGCATACTTATCTTTATCAAAAACTCTTCGGTCATTAAAAAGAGAAGGCAGTACATGTACCTGTTTTTTAAGAAAATTGTAAAAATAAATAGGTACATCTACCATATTGACGTTCCCGTTAATATGAGCATCCAACAAATCACTAGCAATAGTAGTATGAATTTTATCTTGGATTTTGGAAGACGCCAAGATTAAGCTGTCAAAAGCATAAGTCTTATCATTCTCTTTCATATTAAAATTATGAATTTTAATAATACCCATAGGGGTGGGAGAGAATTCGTTCAGCTTAATAAAAACTTGTGCTGAAATATTATTATTTGCATAGTTCTTAATTAGGTGAAGCGCTTCAGGATTAAAACGGATGATATTAATTGATGCCGTTAACTTGTCCCCTATATTTGTAAAGTTATACTTAGCTTGCAAATCAGTACTTAGGTTGTTGTCTAAAACTTTTAAATTGCCATCAAAATTAGATTTTGAATACGTCCCTACAACTCGAATATTCTTATACACATAATCATTTAGTCTTAGATTATTGATCGTACTTTCAACATTGAATTTTAATGGTTGTGTTAAACTACCCGACAACTCTGACTGAGAATTAATTGGACCTGATAGGAATTTTCGGTTAATCAAAGAGCTTATATCCAAATCATGTGTTTCTATTTTTGCAGATACATAATGCCCTTGTAAATCAATATGCTCACGCATACTTCCTAGATTGCAAGCCGTATTACCATAAAGAACAATCCTATTTGGACGAACAATTACAAGTCCTCGATGATCGATCTTTCCTATTTTATCGATATTATCCGGTATTTTAGTTTGTGGACTTAAAACTGCTATGATTGATTTAAGCTGTTTTGTTTCAATTTGAAAATTACTAATATCACTTCTCAATAAAAGCTGTTTATGAAGTAGTTTATAAAGATTAATATCTGTATGTGCTTGAAATAATAATTGCCCAGGATTATCAGTCAGATTAGAATAAATCTGAACAATGTCATTATTTTTATTGATAGTTGCTGTTATATTGACTGTATTGTCAATTTTCTTTAGGGGAGAATACAAAATGCCGAATTCAGGCAGAAACATCTTTACTTGAACATTTAAATGCCTAAAATTATTATGAAGAAAATCAAGCTTTTCATTTCGAGTCTGATTGATTGCCATTAAATTACTCATTTCGAGAGATGATTGTGGCATAATCAGCTTAAAATTTTTAATTTGTGTAGCCTTTGGACCTGCAATCAGGTTAAATGCCAAGTGATTAATTTTTAAACCGCTCTTTTCTTCTAATTGAAGTTTTCTTACCCTAATACTCAAAGAGTCTCTAGATATTTTATTGATTCTAAAATTACCATTGACGTTTCTAAAATCTAGATGAGAAATATTTAGAAGACCGTTAGTAGGAGCCTTACTTAAATTATCATATGTTACATTGAGATTTCTAATAATAAAGGTCCTTAGCAAAAAATCCATTTTAGGTCCTTTCGAATTCTTATTTGAGGACAAGCTATCTATTAAGAATTGATAATTAGCCTTTGCAGCATCGTTAGCTTTATATAGATGGCAGTATGTATCAAATAAATTAAGATCATTGACAATGATTTGATGATTAAATAAAGACAATGGTTTTAGTCTGGCACTAATCTGTGCAGAATACAGTAAACTGTCATTTTTTTTGTCCAGAATACTTGTATTTAAAAGATTAATACGTCCACTTATATCAATATGTATACTCTGAATAGAAACTTTCGTTCCAAATTTTTCTGAGAGTTCTTGAGAAACCGTTCTCGATAAATATTTTGATACAAATGGTAGATTTGAAAATACCATAAAAACAATGTAGAGGCCTAAAATGACCGCCACAAGAATTCTTACTATGTTGCCTAAACGTTTAATTTTTCAATCTGAGTATTTCGTTACAAAATTACGAAAAAACCATGATTCAATTTTGTTCTTATTTTAAAAAGCATCGTATTTTATTTAATGAAGCTGTTTCATACGACTCGTTGGCAGAATTAAACAATTAAGAAATTAAAGCACTAAAGTCACGCATGTCAATGACTTTTAATAATTTATCAGTTCATAAACTGCTGAATTTGTATCACCATATGCACTACTTGTAACTAATATCCATAAAAAAATTGAGATGTAGAAGGATTTCTCCAAGCATACATCAATGAGAGAAGGAAATATAACTCATAAAGTTGTATTACTCAAGTTTTCAGACATAAAGGTAAGCATCCACGTTTTTTCGCACAAAACACTGACATAGAAAGAAGTACTTCTTACAATGGAAACCTATCAGCGAAATTAAATAGGCCTTCATTTCATTGATAAACGTGTTAAGTTTTAAATTTTGAGCCGCCTCAGATACTTAAAGAAGCTAAAAAATGAGGGTTTCGATGAGTAACTCACATTTTTTTGTTAAGTTTGCATAGTAAATTTCAGAAATGATGAAGAAACTTATTCTTTTTATAATCCTTTCGGTGAGCATTAGCTTTGGTTTTGCGCAAAAGAAAAAGCCAAAATCGTTTTCGACATATACTGAAAGTATCATCAAGAAATATTCAGACTCACTCTCCGTTCTTAAAAACTATTATGATTCTACTTGGACTTACAATAACAAAGATATATTAGGTAATCCATATTATTCCCATTTGTTTTTTCAGCCTACCTTATATAATAGTCCTATCAATCAAGTTATGGACAATAATTGGATTGGCAAGTATAACAGAGAATCACAGAATTACTCTTTAATGGATATTCGAGACGATGAACTTCAACGAGATTCTGCGATAAATCGTTTTTTTTCAGATTTTTACGTCACGAATCCGTCTCTCATTAATGTTACTGAAGAACAGGTAGAGAGCAACGAAGGCATTCGTCAGGAAGTTATCAGCGCACCTATCAAGCATGAAGTATCCATAGCTGATAGGATTAAACCAACGGAACCTGTAGAAGTTGTGGAGCCTCTGAAAGTAATAAGCCATCGTCCTAATTTTTGGAGTTTTGCATCTAATCTAACCCTGCAATATATGCAAAATTACACCTCCAGCAATTGGTTCCAAAATAATGCCAAGGAGAATAATAATACGATGCTTGCAACCACACATTTGGAGGCGGATTATAATTTTAATTCTAAAGTCATTTTTTTGAATAGTTTAGACGTGAAATTAGGCTTTTTAACCGTACGCAGTGATTCGGTGCATCATTTTCATACCAACACAGATGACCTTCGAATGACCAATAAACTTAACATCCGTTCGATTATCAAAAATTGGTCTTACTCTTTGCAATTACAAAGTTGGACACAAATGCTGCCAAAATATAATGACAATAGTCATCATGTATATTCCGATTTTCTTTCGCCTTTTGAAAGTGCACTATCTGTCGGTATGGAATATAATTGGAGAAAAAACAGATTTTCTATTTCTGCAAACATAGGTGCTCTTGCTTTTGATTTTAAATATGTGGATCGTGCAAATTTGGAAACCAATAATGGTCTGCCGGATCGACATCATTTCAGAGAGTATTATGGTTCTAACGTTACAATTCGAACTAATTGGCAAATTTTTAAGGAATTGAATTGGAATGGTCGTCTGTATTATTTTACGAACTATCAAAAAGTACAGGTAGAATGGGAGAATACCTTCTCGTTCGCTATTAACAAGTATTTGTCCACAAATCTTTACTTTTATCCACGCTTTGACGACTCGCAATTTGACTCCAACCATAATCATCGTATGCAACTGAAACAGAACCTTTCTATTGGTTTCAGTCATTCGTTCTAATTTTGGCAACTAGCGAATTATGCCAGATATAATCTTATATTTTAGAGCACATCTGAAAGTTTTTTTGTAAAACAATAAATCATATAATAAAAATGAAACGTAAAATATTGGTAACGGGCGGAACTGGTTTTATTGGTTCCCATACAACAGTAGAATTGATTCAAGCAGGTTATGATGTAGTAATTGTTGATAATTTGTCAAATTCCAGTGCTGACGTCGTTGATGGCATTGAGAAAATTACCGGCGTGCGTCCTGCATTTGAGAAGGTAGATTGCTTGGATTATTCTGCATTGGAGCATGTTTTTCAAAAATACACCGATATCAGTGGTATTATTCATTTTGCAGCTTCAAAAGCTGTGGGTGAAAGTGTTCAAAAACCATTACTGTATTATCGTAACAATCTCAATTCTCTTATCAATTTACTACAATTGATGCCTGAATATCATGTTAAGGGTATCATTTTCTCTTCTTCCTGTACCGTTTATGGACAGCCGGATCCTGAAAATCTACCTGTTACAGAACAAGCTCCTATTAAGAAAGCTGAAAGCCCTTATGGCAATACAAAGCAAATTTGTGAGGAAATAATTACGGACGATATCAAAAGTGGCGCACCAATTCACGCCATTTTGCTTCGTTACTTCAATCCCATTGGTTCCCATCCATCAGCAATCATCGGAGAAATGCCCAACGGAGTGCCAGCCAATTTAATCCCATATCTTACTCAGACCGCTATGGGTATTCGTAAAGAATTAAGTGTCTTTGGAAATGACTATAACACACCAGACGGTTCCTGCATACGCGACTATATTTATATTGTAGATCTGGCTAAAGCTCATGTAGCTGCCATGGCACACATTCTTGACGACAAGATGACAACACCAGTTGACGTATTTAATATAGGTACTGGTAAGGGTAATTCCGTTTTGGAATTGATTAAGACATTTGAAGAATGTACAGGCGTAAAATTGAATTATAAAATTGTTGGTCGCAGAGCCGGAGATATTGAACAGGTTTGGGGCAACGTGGACAAAGCAAATAAAGAGTTGGGATGGAAAGCTCAACATACACTGGCCGAAGCTCTTTCATCTGCTTGGAAATGGCAGCAAGAGCTGAGAAAAAGAGGTATCATGTAATCTATTTCTTGCAGTCTTTTTGTTTTTTGTAGAATGACTCGGTTTTTTTCGGCACAACTACCTTCTCCTGCTTATGTCATAGAAGAAGATAAACTTAGACAGAACTTATCACTGATAAAAAATGTATCAGAGAAAGGAGGAGTGGAAATCATTCTTGCTCTTAAGGCTTTTGCACAATGGCGGGGTTTTCCTATTTTTAAAGAGTATATTTCAACGACAACGGCAAGTTCGCCATATGAGGCGAGACTGTCAGTCGAAAAATTTGGTGCATTAGCATATACATATAGTCCTGCCTACGAGAAAAATACATTTAATGAAATATTAAAGTATAGCCATCATATCACATTTAATTCTTTGTCGCAGTATCTTACTTTTTATCCGATGGTGAAAGATTGGTTAGCCAAAGGCGGCCACTCCATATCTCTGGGACTACGTGTAAATCCGGAATATTCCGATATTGCTACAGACCTTTATAATCCTTGTACTCCAGGATCGAGATTCGGTGTATTGAAAGAAAGTTTACAAAAACGATTGCCTGAAGGTATTGAAGGTTTCCATTTTCATTGCTTATGTGAAAGTAGTGCAGAATCCTTGGTAGCTGTATTGAAACATTTGGAGCAGAATTTTGGACAATGGCTACCGAGCCTTAAGTGGCTTAACATGGGAGGCGGCCATCTTATGACATGCAAAGGGTATAATCTGAATTTGTTAGTAAACACATTACTGACCTTTAAACAAAAATATCCGAATTTGAAGATCATTTTGGAACCAGGTTCTGCCTTTCTTTGGCAAACAGGATTTCTGGAAACTTCTGTGGTAGATATTGTTGAGAATCATGGTATCCAGACTGCAATCTTAAATGTAAGTTTCACTTGCCATATGCCGGATTGTTTGGAAATGCCTTATTCTCCAGTTGTTCGCGGAGCTGAGACATTGAAAAATGTTAGTAGTGAAATTCTTCAAAAAACACCTTTCATCTATCGTCTTGGAGGGAATAGCTGTTTGAGTGGCGATTTTATGGGCTATTGGCGATTTGATCACGAACTACAAATAAATGAACACATTATTTTTGAAGACATGATTCATTATACCACTGTTAAAACTAATATGTTTAACGGTGTAGCACATCCATCTCTTGTCTTAAAACATACAAATGGAGATTTGGAAATTTATAAAACTTTCCATTATGAAGATTATCGCGATCGAATGTGTTGAATTTATTTCATAGTATAAATAAAAAGCGGAATTTATTTCTCAAAAAAGAAGTTGTTCCGCTTTTTTTCAAGGACGTATTAAATCATCATCGATTATTTTTTAGTAGATCACGGATTTCGGAAAGCAGTTCTTCTTCTTTAGTTGGTATCGGAGTGGTTAATTTTGAAATAGTTACGTCTTTCTTGCGATAAATCTGATTAACAGCTTTTACAAGCATAAATACACAAAAGGCAACAATCACGAAATCTAACAGCGTTTCGAGAAAATTGCCATAATTAATAGTAGCAGGAGCCATTTTTTCAACACCTAAATCTACAGAAGGCAAATTAACCTTCAAATCTTTGAAATTTACACCGCCAATCAACCATCCAATAGGAGGCATAATGAGATCATCAACAATTGATGAAACAATTTTTCCAAATGCAGCACCAATAATAACACCAACAGCCATGTCGACTGCGTTTCCCTTAACAGCAAAGTCTTTAAAGTCCTTCAAGAATGTCATAATGAAAATATTTTGTTTTTACAAAGATATTCCAAATTACAAAAATAGATTGATTTGAAGCTAATTATCTTTGTTCTTATTGTGACATTTCCGAAGAATTTAAAACTGTGAAAAAACTCCTTTTGTAAGGTTCTATTTGTAAAATTCGCTTTTCAAAATAGTTAAGCCTTATCCAAAAATCATAAAAAGCATTTCCTGAAAAGTTGATTTTAAAATATTTAATGTGCAACAAAGACCCTAATTTCAAGAAAAATTCGTAACTATGCAGTTGTAAAAAGTAAACATTAAATTTTAACCCTTTAAAATAACAAGAAAAATGATTAGAATTGGTATTAACGGATTTGGTCGTATTGGTCGTTTCGTTTTCCGTTCAACTCTTGAAGAGGCAAACAAGAACGATGTAGTTGTAGTAGGTATCAATGACCTTCTGCCTGTAGATTACATGGCATATATGCTAAAATATGACACGATGCACGGCAACTTCAATGGTACTATTGAAGCAGATACAGTAAAAAATGAACTCATTGTAAACGGGAATCACATTCGTATTACAGCCGAGAAAGACGCTGCTGATTTGAAATGGAATGAAATTGGTGCAGAATATGTAGTTGAGTCCACTGGTTTTTATTTGACAATGGATCGTGCTGAAAAACATATTCAGGCAGGTGCCAAATATGTTGTACTTTCAGCTCCTTCAAAGAAGGGTGATGATGGTCGTCAGGCTGATATGTTTGTTTGCGGCGTTAATACGGACAAATATGCTGGTCAGAAGATTGTTTCCAACGCATCTTGCACTACAAACTGCTTAGCTCCTATTGCCAAAGTTTTAAACGATAAGTTCGGCATTGAAACTGGTTTGATGACAACTGTACACTCAACAACAGCAACTCAGCGTACTGTTGATGGTCCTTCAATGAAGGATTGGCGCGGTGGTCGTGCTGCATCTGGTAACATCATCCCATCTTCTACGGGTGCTGCTAAGGCTGTAGGTAAAGTAATTCCTGAACTGAATGGTAAATTGACAGGTATTTCAATGCGTGTTCCTACACTGGATGTTTCTGTTGTTGACTTGACCGTTAACTTGAAGAAATCTGCTAGTAAGGAAGACATCTGCAAAGCAATGAAAGAGGCTTCTGAAACAAATTTGAAAGGTATTCTGGGTTACACAGAAGATAAAGTCGTTTCTTCAGACTTCTTAGGTTGCTCACTTACATCAATTTTTGATGCTGATGCTGGTGTTTACTTGACAGACAAATTTGTTAAGGTTGTTTCTTGGTATGACAATGAAATTGGTTACTCTCACAAAGTAGTTGATTTGATTAAGGTCATGAAGAAGCACAACGGTTAATAACCAGACGCAATAAAACAAAGAGGATGTGCTCAAAACACATCCTCTTTTTATTTCTTTTTTCATAAAAACAATAATGATTACAATTCTAGGTCCTACCGCAACTGGAAAGACAAATTTAGCTGTTGCTCTTGCTGCAATATTAGATACTGAAATTATCAGTGGAGATAGCAGGCAAGTCTATCGTCGGATGGATATTGGAACAGGAAAAGATTTGAGAGATTATTATTATCAAGGAAAGCTAATACCATATCATTTAATTGACGTTGCTGAACCGGGAACAAAATATACCGTTTATAATTTTCAACATGATTTTTTAAATGCCTATGAGCAAATAAGAAAAAAGGGTAAAGAGCCAGTATTCTGTGGTGGTTCCGGACTTTATCTCGAATCCGTTTTAAGGTCCTATCGTTTGTCTTCTGTGCCTATTAATCTAAAATTGCGAGAATCTTTAAAGAATAGGACACTTCAAGAGCTGACAAAAATACTTTCTTCTTATAAAAAACTTCATAACAATACCGATGTAGACACATGCACACGGGCTATTCGCGCAATAGAAATAGAAGATTTTTACCAAGAAAATCCGGTTAATGATAGAGAATTCCC
Organism: Bacteroidaceae bacterium; assembly: GCA_028709135.1. Classification (GTDB taxonomy): domain Bacteria; phylum Bacteroidota; class Bacteroidia; order Bacteroidales; family Bacteroidaceae; genus UBA6382. The sequence goes on from JAQVXN010000040.1 coordinate 9,425, forward strand.
TGAAATTAAAAGTACCATTATAGGCGTTTCTGTTTCTCGTGAAGTTAGACGTGCTCGGATAACAAAAAGACTTCAGGAACGAATACAAGAAGGTATGATTAAAGAAGTCAGAAATCTTATTGAATCAGGAATTAAACCTGAGGATATGATTTATTATGGATTAGAATACAAGTATCTGACGCTGTATCTTTTAAATGAATTATCTTATTCAGAAATGTTTCGACAATTGGAAATTGCTATTCATCAATTTTCTAAACGCCAAATGACGTGGTTCCGAGGTATGGAACGTCGTGGCCCTATCTGTATTCATTGGATTGATGGAGAATTGCCTATGAACAAAAAAATTAAACAGGTTTTAGAATTGGCAGAATTATTATAATAAACTATTTCTAATAAAACTCTTCTGTAACTGATCATAGTAGGACATCTAATTTGTGACGCGGCGCGTTTCTTTTGTGACGCGACGCGTTTTTTTCATGACGCACTGCGTTTCTTTTGTGACGCACTGCGTCACCAACTTTGATAGAGCAAGTAAGAATTTGAAAAACACGATCAAATCAATTCTTTGAAAACAACGAGTATATTTTACGGCTTCAGCTTTGATTGGTCTGTAAAATCAAAATAGCCAAGCATGCCTTTGGGCAGTAATATGGATAGAATATCTCTATAGTCGATTGATGTTCTTTGCATGATGCAAAAGTAATATTCTATAGATCATTCAAAAAGAAACCATTTGTTAAATTTCCAAGTTTACGGACTGAGCCGACACTAATAAATATGATTAGTAACTTCAATAAAAAATCCGGAAGTAAACTTCTTCCGGATTTTTCTATCAACTATAAAATATTATTTCTTGTCTGGTAGCACGATTTCCAAATTGAGTTCATGAAGTTGTTCTGGCTCTAAAGTAGTAGGTGCATCAACCATTACATCTCTTCCCGAATTATTTTTAGGAAAGGCAATACAGTCACGAATACTGTCAAGTCCTGCAAAGATGGAAACTAAACGGTCCAAACCATAAGCTAAACCTGCATGTGGAGGAGCGCCATACTTGAAAGCACGAAGTAAATATTTAAAACGCTTCTCGACAGTTTCTGGAGAAAGTCCTAAAATCTTAAATATTTTGTTCTGTAGTGTAGAATCGTGAATACGAACAGAGCCTCCTCCAATTTCTACTCCATTGCAGACCATATCGTAAGCATTTGCGCGAAC
>JAQVXN010000443.1 GCA_028709135.1 Bacteroidaceae bacterium
CCGTTTTAATCAAAATTGAAGGGCCCAAATTATTTTTCAACGTTACTGCTATAGACGATAGTGGAAATATAATAGGGCAGGGCACTCATTTACGTTTCATTGTAAACAAGGCCAAATTTCTCTCCCGGCTCTGATATTAACGTTTTATCCAGAGGTCTTCTATTACTTTACGTGTACGTTCCCGTTCTACAAAGTCAACGGCAGGATAGCCCAATGGAAGAAACGCTACAGGTTCCAAATTCTTCGGCAAATCAAATAATTTTGTGCATAGTACTGCATCAAAAGCACAAACCCAGCATGTCGCAACTCCTCGTTCAGCTGCTGCCAAACAAAAATGCTCTACAGCAATGCCCATATCAATATCGCCATGATCTTTTCCATCCTGACGACGATGCCAAGAAATTTTATGGTCGCAGCATGCAATCAAATAGTCCTGTGCTCCTGCAAACCATGGATTTGTATAGCATTGACGTATTTTCTCCCTCTCAGAATCCTTTACACGTAAGAACTTCCAGGGCTGATAGTTTACGGCCGAGGGGGCTAAACGCACACACTGCATGATATAATCCAAATCCTCTGCCGTAATGCGTTTTTCACTAAACTTACGCACAGAATGGCGCTTTTCACATAATTCTAATAATGTGCTCATTTCCTTAATTATATTTTGCTGTATTGTTTGTCTGCAAAATTAAAAAATAAATTACCTTTGCAGCTGTTCAAAACATAAAAGAAATGAGCGACGGGAATTTTAACAGAGCTTTGTTACCGCGCACAGATTTTCAAAGCGGAGTAAGAGCGGGTAAGGCCGCGGCTAGAACTATTGCAGAAGAAGCTTTCAATCTCACGTTGGAAGAAGTTTTTTCATCGATTACGGAAGAACAGAAAGAGACGGCACGAAAGTTTTTCTTACAGCAAATCCGCAAGGAACAATAAAAACCATATCTTAATCATTCATGAATAAAAAAATTATCCTTATCGGTTGTATCGTTGGCATGTTGGCTTTTGATCCTCTTTTATGTCTTGCAGCCGGAACTTCTCAAGATGATGTAACATCGCAGGTTCAAGTCAAGAACGTAAACAAAAACGCGTCCAAAGAGAAAAAGCAGAAAGACAATAAAGCCACGCTGCCAGTAGCAAATGCAACAGATAAAAGTAAACAGCCTCTGGGCCCTGTCAACCAGAATATCCGCCAAATTGTTTCCAACAAGGAAAGCATGTTTCAGGTTTCAAAAGAAAATGACAATTGGTTTTTTACTATTCCTGACTCTCTGATCGGAAGACTTTTTTTAGCTGTTACGCGATTCACCACTACACCCGCAGGATATGGTAAATATGGAGGTGAAGAACTACGCGAACAAACTGTTTATTTTGAAGTTTCACCGGATGGTAAAAATCTTTTTCTAAAATCAGACATTATTTACAGTAAAGCCGATACGCTTGATGCCATTAACAAAGCAGTTAATAATAGTACTTCAAATCCCATTATCCAATCATTCAAATTGGAAACCGGTGCACCTGCTAACCACTATAAAATTAATGTGGGGAATTTTTTGTTATCGGAAAATAGTTTTTCTCTTGATAAAGAGACCAAAAAAAATCTTGGCATTGCAGCTATGATGGGTGACGGAGCCACTTACGTAGAAAGCGTACACAGCTACCCTATTAATGTGGAAGTAAAAACGGTGCGCACCTATTTTAGTAATTCGGATCGTTTGCCATCTGCAGATGTAACTAATACAATTTCCTTGGGACTCAATACCTCGTATCTGCTTCTACCCAAGGAACCTATGCGCGCCCGTATTTTTGATCCACGTGTAGGTTACTTTACAGATGATTATTTTGTTTTTTCTGATAATCAGCAGAAACTGCAACGTAAACAATTTGTCACACGTTGGCGTCTGGAGCCAAAACCGGAGGATGTCGAGAAAATGAAACACGGCGAACTCGTAGAGCCCAAAAAACAAATTGTTTACTACATCGATCCTGCTACGCCAAAACAGTGGCGTCCTTATCTTATTGCCGGTGTCAACGACTGGAACAAGGCTTTTGAACAAGCTGGTTTCAAAAATGCCATTGTCGCTAAAGAATGGCCGGACTCTAATAAAGACATGAGTTTGGAAGATGCTCGTTTCGCGGTTATCCGTTATCTAGCTTCGCCTATTGCAAACGCCTACGGTCCTCAAGTACATGACCCCCGAAGTGGCGAAATATTGGAAAGCCATGTGGGGTGGTATCATAATGTGATGACTTTGGTTCACGACTGGTATACCATCCAAGCTGCCAATGTGGATAAACGTGCTCGCAGTGCTAAGTTTGATGATGAATTAATGGGACAACTCATTCGATTCGTTTCAAGCCATGAAATTGGACACACTTTGGGTCTTCGACATAACTTTGGTTCTAGCAGTACCGTACCTGTGGAAAAACTCCGAGACAAAGCATGGGTAGCTGTTCACGGGCACACACCTTCTATCATGGACTATGCGCGTTTTAATTACGTAGCCCAGCCTGAAGACAGTATGAGTGAAAATGAACTTTTTCCCAGAATAAACGATTATGATAAA
>JAQVXN010000444.1 GCA_028709135.1 Bacteroidaceae bacterium
CCCTATGCACCTTATACTTCAGTGAATCAAGGAATCAACAAACTGATGACAGAGGCCGCACAATGTCTGACAACCTATCGTTATTTCATTCGTCTGGCGGCAAAATATCTTTACGAACCCAACTCGCCCTTTCACAATGAGGAATTCTACATTCCCTTCCTGCAAAATATAGTGTCAGCTTCTTTCCTGACTGAAATAGAAAAAACAACGCCAAAATTTCGCCTTGAAATGGCTCTGAAGAACCGAGTAGGCACACCGGCTACAAATCTTCTTTTTGAAACGCGGCAAGGACGCCACACTTCTTTGAAAAAAGCCATTACCACTCCTTTCACGCTGCTTATCTTTTATGATCCGGACTGTGACAACTGTATCACAACACAAAAAGAACTCAAAACCAACGATACCTTAACGGAGCTGATACAAACAAGGAAATTAGCCGTTATCGCCATTTATGCCGAAGGCGATCGCAAAGAATGGGACCGCACAAAAGCTTCCATGCCATCCAATTGGACCGTATGTTACGACGAGAGCCAGATTGATGACCATCAACTCTACGACCTGAAAGCCATGCCAACTCTTTACCTACTTGATGATCATCTGAACGTCCTGCTTAAGGACGCCTCTCCGCAAAAAGTAAGTTCTTTTCTCGCCACCAGAAATAAAAAGTAAATTCCGCCAACAACCGCCGAAAAACCCTATCAAATACTTGTTTAAAACGTTCTCTGTATTCCGCAAAAAAGATCTTGTCACAGAAAAAAATATATTTGACTTGTTTCAAAATATATTTGACTTGTTTCAACCAATCTTACTACAAGATTTTTAATAGCAAAAGCCAGACAACATTTGGAGTCTTTTTTCATAAAAAGCATGACAAAAAAACAGATGCAACAAGAAGAAAAAAAAGAGACCCTGCTTTTTTGGATTCTTCTCAAATTAGACTAACTTTGCAATCTGATGGAAGAAGATATTAGGAAACAACTCAACGCTTTGATTGACACGGATTACAAAACACGCCTGCTCAAGGATTATCCTAGAGAAGCGCGGCCCGTAATCGGCGTACCCTTCAATAGTTTGCGTGAATTTTCCCTGGAATTTGTTGGTCGTAAGGACTGGAGGGAATTTGTTCAGAAACAACTAAGCGAGGACACATTTGAAGAAATGCTCCTGCAAGCTTTAATTGTTGGTACAGCGAAAAGCAGTAGCAGCGAAGCATTGGAATGGTTTGCACAATATCTACTAAAAATAGACAGTTCACAACTCTGCGACGCCTCTTGTCTGGCTTTCCACCCTGCCATAGAGTATCCAGAAGAAACCCTCGATTTTATCCGCCCCTATCTGGAGAGTTCCGAAGGTTTTGAACAGCGTTTCGCTATTGTCACTCTCTTGGACTATTTCGTTACAATAGATTCCATCGACCGCACACTGACACTTTTTGGCGACGTACGCCCTACTACGCGCTATGCTCAAGATGCACTCGCTTGGGGGTATGAAGTATGCTTTTTGACTTTTCAACAAAAAACCATCTATGCCCTACGGAAATCTAACTTATCGTATAATTACTTTAACAGCATCATCGACCGCATTCAGAATTCACCTCGAACTAGCGAACCTCAACGTAAAATCGTGGCGGATCTGAGACGTTAAACCATACAGTAATAAACCGAGAACATGAAACGATTAATACTTTTTGCCTGTATGGCGTGCACCCTTCTCGTTGCACAAAGCAGGAATAAAACGAGTAAAGTAAAATTCCCCCTCATTCCCGTAGCAGCCGACAGCGTAACGATAGAAGATTTCTTCTGGTATGGTCAACTTCAAGAAGCTCAAAAAGTTTGTCCGCAACTGAAAGCTAATCCGTGGAACGTAGATCATAGGAAGCATCTCCACGCACTTTCCGCCGACTGGCAAGAAAAGGTAAACCACCTGGACTTGACAGGTCGTGTCAAAACAGAAACACAAAAAGATGAATTACATTCTGCCGTTGACATCGTAAAACAAAGTGCCTATTTGGCCTTGGCTACAGGTCAGTCTAAATACGCAGACATCATGGAGACCTCTCTTTACAATGGCGTTTGCGGTTGGCAAAACTCAGACAATCCGGACAACGTACATCTAGCTTCGCAAACTCTTGCGGACATGAGCGGTTACGCCTTTGCCACTTCAAAAGAACACCTTTTTGTTAACCTTTATATTACCAGCGAGATGCACGTCAAGAATAAACAACTCGATGTAAAAATGATGACCACAACAAGCACTCCATGGTACTATCAGATGATGTTCCAATTTCTATTTCCAAGAGGAAAAGAAGAACACATGGTTCTACACTTGAGGATGCCCAATTGGCTGTCAAATAACATTCTTCCAAATTTCAAATACAATCATTATCAACTTAAATATTCTCTTCTACTTAACGGCATTGCCTTGAAACCAGAAATGAAAGATGGTTAAATCGTTTTGGACCGCGTATGGTGCGACTCCGACATCCTGCAACTTCTTCTGCCTACCCCCATTCGCAGAGTGACACTTACAAACAATTATAATGAAGTTGCGCTACAAAAAGG
>JAQVXN010000041.1 GCA_028709135.1 Bacteroidaceae bacterium
CATCGAAATTCATAGCTTTTGTACAACCTACTTGAATCATAATATCAGCAAGTGCTTTTGATGTAACTCCAGCAGATAAAGAACTTCTGCCATCAACGACTAACATAACCATCTTTGTTTTGTTACGATTAAAACCAATAGCAGTACGAGGATTATTAACTACGAGATGATCCATGCTTGCATCAGTATTTAATACTTGTCCATTAGATACAATAAGAGGAGAACCACCTAAACACTGCATCACATTCTTTACATTGGCTCCATCCATAGTCATAGTAATGGTCATTTTTAATTGTTTTCCTTGTGTAAGAGATTTGACAAAACTTGCCATTGTTCCTTGTCCTGATAAAATAAATTTATTTTTTGGAATAATAGAATTACCTTTGTTTGATATAGGAGTTCCATCTACAGTTAACATCACAGTGCGACCTGCCATTAATTTGTCTCCATTTGTTAGATAAACAACGACTTCAGAACCTCTGTTATCTGTTCCTGTAGTTTCTCCGAATCTTTGACTATAAAGAACCAATGAATTATTGGAACGAGAAGTATTCATAGAAAATGTTCTACCTTCTATTGTACAAGTCATTTTAGGTGTAGTAGCCAGGTAAGGAACATTATTATCATCTAATACAAAAGCTTGCCAGTTTGTATTGTTGTTACAGTAATATTCTCCATCAATAACAGTTGTACCAAGAGGTTCTTTAGTACCTTCCATATTAAAGAAATCTGCATTTATACCAGCAAAATAAGAAACTTGCGGAGTGGTATGTTCTTTTGCCATAATTGAAACTGGTTGTGCAGCATATATTTTATCTTTTGCCATTACAGCACGAAGTTTTACATACGGATTTTTAAGATCTGTTGTCATATAAAAGACGCGCAATTTAGAAGGTCCTGTAAGGATTAATGAAGTTTGAGTAGTTCCTGGACCAATTTGATTATAAAAAAGTGTATCAACTTGATAACTTTCTCCACGAATAGACCATTTTAGTGCATAAGATTGTGTACAAAATAATGAGAGTAGAATTAGAATACTAAAATAAAAATGTTTTTGCATGATAATATATTATATTAAATCGAAATTTCATTTAACTAAAACCTTTAATAGGGCAGGATTTGTTAGACTTCCGTCTTGCCATTTGCAAAAACCAAAACCTGATTTATATTCCCAATACGCATGCGGAATATGTAATTCATTAGCTAGATCAACTACATCGTTAATCCATGCCAATCTTGAGGTTTCTCCTACGCTTGGTAAACATCCGAATTCACCTAAATATAGAGTTAATCCTTTATCATGAGCTACTTGTATAGCTTTTTCCCATCTTTTACGCATCCATTTTTTATCAAATGTCTGATTATAGAACCATCTAACCTGTTCCTGTTCTTTTTTATTAAGTTTTTCAAAATCGTTTGTAGAAATAGGACTACCGGGATATTGTACATGACTCAAACGAATATTTTTTAAATCAGTCCAATTTGCCGTATAATGTGTGAGAATCATAGGTTCATAAAAGTGAAAAGTAAGCATAATATTTGGATCTCCATTTGGAATGGCAAGAGCTGGCATGTGGTCTGCACTGTCCCACATATTAGAAGCTAACACAAGTACTCTTTTTTTATTAATTTGACGCAAAGCAGCAATAACTTTTGTTTCTACTTTATTCCAGTCTTCATCTTTTTTTGCAACAGGTTCGTTCATAATTTCAAAAGCCAAAAGCTTTTCAGAATATTTGTTTAAATATTTTGCTGCGGTAATCCAAAGCTTACACATTTTGTTTTGTTCAGCTTCTGAAGTGAAGAGGATATTCTCTTCATTATTGTTGAAATTATGAGAACGCAGAATGTGGAGATCAAAGATAACTTTAAGATTATATTTTTTACACCAATTAATGACGTTTTCGGCAAGTCCCATAGTTTCCATATCAAGAGTTCCGTCTTCATGAAAGAGTTGTTCTTCATCAACAGGTAGTCTAAAGTGATCGAAACCCCAGTTTGCTAACTGTTTTACTTCTTTTTCTGTAAATGCATTTTTGCGTGCTTCTCCCCTTATTCCGCTTTGTGAAAGCCAAATAGCAATGTTCACACCACGTTTGATTTTGAAATTTGTTTTATCAACTTTTTGAAAAGCATTTGCATTGACCATATTAAATGGAATAGCGAGTAAAAGTGCTAAAATAAACTGAAAGCAATAAATGTGTTTTTTTGTTTGAGTTTTCATCATCTTTTTTTGTTTGAAATATATTCTATAAAAAAGTTATCAAATGTTCTTGCAAGTTTATACATTTAATACGGAATGACAAAATAAAAATGATTGAATGGTTTATGACTTTGAAAATATTTTTTATAAATAGAAAAAGTAATATCTACAGATAGATGAAAAGTATTATATTTGCAAAGAAATGTATTTCACCAATAAAGTTAATGTGGTGATTTGTTTCTTGTTTAGGCTTGTTGAATGGAAAGCATAAATACAAAAAGTAACCTATAATAATAATTTCAAGAATTTAATTAGAATGATTACAAAGATAAATCGTAATCTCTTTGGAGGTGTGATGATGATCCTTTGTTCCTTTTGCTTTCAAAGTGTAAAGAGTCAAGAAATTATTTTGACAAGTGATCGGCAATTGACCGATATTGCTGAAAATCCTGACAAGAAAATAGATAATACACTGGGACTAAATAAAAATTTTGAAAGTCTCCGAGATGTAGTTAATCGTGCAAAACGACAAAAATCTAATTACATTTCTGTTGCTTTTGACGAATTTTTTAGACAGTATCGTGATGATAAGAATACAGAACGTAATCTTACTCCCGATATGGACGAATATGTTGAAAAAATAGCCAAAGTAAGTCATTTTGTTGATAAAGAGGGAAAAGGAATTGGACTCGAACTGAGTTTACTTAGTCCGCTTGAATTAGGACAAGCCTATAAGCGTCAAACAGGAAAGTCAGGACGATGGTATGCATTTAAGGTAGGTAGTCGCAATCCTAAAAATGGAAAATTTTCTTTGGAAATGTGGCAACAAACGCAATGGACGAATAATAAGGGAGAAACGCCTGTAAAATTGATAGGCCTTAAGGCTTATGCATTTCGCGAAAGAAGCGTAAGCAACACACAAAAAGCTGTAGACCCTGAAGATATAAAGGAATTGAAGAATATAAAAGTAGAAGTTTTGGACTCTTTGACTTCTGCAGATGGTGTTACTCCGCAGAGACGACTTCTCATTTCAGGGGAAGAAAACAGTTTTACTGGGTTTAATCGCGTGCTTGTTCTTCTTGAATTTGAAACACAAGAAATGGATTATTTTGCTTCAGATGCACTTCCTTTTTTAAAAAATGTTTTAAAAAAATATCATGACAAAGGTATAAACCTTAAAGCTCTTTACAGTGACGAGATGCATATTCAGCAAGATTGGAACTATTTTGGTCATCATGAAGATGGACAAATGAATATGCGGTATTTAACTCCAAGTATGATTGAGCAATTCTGTAAGAATTTTGGACAAAGTTTTGATGAACGTTATTTTCTTTATTTTGTGAATCAACCACCATTTTTCCTTCCTTTTGCCAATTCCGTTGTTAATGTAGAATACGTGTTGGGAGATAAACCCATTGATGTGCAACGTACGTATTTGATGAGGGACAATTATTACAGAATGTTGAATAACCAAGTTGTTGATTTGTTTAATGCTGCCAAACATTATGGTGAAAAACTTTTTGGTCATGAATTGCGTACGAGTGCGCATTCTTCTTGGGCAGAATCTCCAACGATAGATCTTTGGTATACGCCGACAAGTACTTATTCTTCCAATTACGAATATACACCCAATTTTATTTGGAGCAACACGGTACACCAGGCTTCTGCTGCTTGTTACGATTATTTTAAGTGGGGAGAATATTTGCAGCCTACCGGTAATGATTTTTGTGAATGTGGTTGGTTGGATCGAGACTATTATGGAGCTGCGATGGCCGCATCAATAGGTGTTATAAACAAATATCCAAATGCTTATGCAGCGGCATGGGGAATGCCTGCTGCATCCTATGAGCGTCGCATGGCTATTAATTATGCTTTTGGCTGTCAACCACCTGCCAATATCCGTTTGTTGACAAATAATGTTATTCGTGATGTAGATGTATTAATGCTTTATCCGATGAATTTGGTTGCTGTCGATCCGCGTTTTGGAAGTTGGATGACACAATATGGTTATGCAAATTATTTGACTTCTGATCAATTACTTAAGTTGGGATCTGTGACTTCTGATGGTCATTTAAAGGTATGTGAGAAACAGTATGGAACGGTTGTTATTCCCTTTGAGCCAATGCCTGAGCCTGGTTTGCTGACTTTCCTGAAGAAATTTGTTGCTGCAGGTGGTAAAGTGATTTGGTGCAGTGCTCCTCCTTTGATTGATAAGAGCGGAGCTGATTGTTCGATTGTATGGGAAAGTCTTTTTGGCATAAAATATGATCATTCGCTACAGATGGGAACTCCTGCTTCAGGTCATCATATTTCTTTTTGCGGATCTTTTGAAAAAGTTCCAATGCAGGAAGTGTTGTCTGATTTACTGCCAGATCATATTTATCCTGTACAACCTTTAACTGGTTCTGAAGTTGTGGCAACTGACGGAAAGCAAACGTTGGCAACACTGTTAAAATACCCAAGTGGAGGTATAGCTTGTTATTGCGGTTTTCGGCCACGTGATGACCAAAGTCAAAGTTTAGGTTACGAAACTCGTACGATGTTCGAAATTCTTAATGCGTGTGGTGCTTATCCTTCTACAGGAAAGTTTAATGGTGTAAACGATAATCCCTCTTTTATTTCACGCACGTCGAACTATTTCGTATCGCGTTTTCCAAATGGTGCAACAATGGTAGTGAATCACTATCGTACACATGTTGAAAATTGGCCTGGTGGTTTTTCACGTAATGATAAGCAGGATGAGGAAATTCTTAAGAAGAATCCTCTTCCTACAGACTCTATGCGTCTTCAAAACGAATATATAAATGGGCATCAAGTTAGTTATGAAGGTCGTTTGATGTTGGGTTTCAATGTAGATAACAATGTGTTGACTGCATTTTTGGGACAACGTTGTATGGGCATTACGGTGGATGGCAAAACTTATCATTTTGCTGCAGCTCCGCTGAATTCGATTTCTTTTGGTCCTGTTTCTGGAGATAAAAACCATTATCAACTCTTTGCTGACGGTCAACAAGATATCACAATTCCTTTGCGTTCCAATGTGAAAGCGGTAAATGTTTCTTGTGAAGGAGAAAAGATGACTGCTGTTCTTGATGGAAGCAATGTTAGAATATCGATGCCAAAAAAGTTTTATGGTCATGCAGTAGATCTTTTTATTTCTGGAGACAAAAGTTCAAAGTAAGAACAAGTTTGCCTCTGAAGATTTTTTAGAAAAAAGTACTGTTTTAGATGTTACAATTTGTGCTGTATTGCGTTTTACATATAGAAAATACAAATGAAAGCAGATGATGGAAGTAAAAACGTTTTGTAAACTCACTTTAGGGTGCTTGTTGGTGTTGAATGTTTCAGCTTGTAAAAGTGATTCGACATCCAATGTAAAAGATGGTACTGTGGTTATTTCAGGAAATTTGACCTACGATAAATTAAAGGATGCCCTGTCTCCTTTTGTGAATAAAAATGAATCAACAAAAGGATGGGAGACATCAAATGATTTTGTGACAAAAACCATTCAAATTGATGAAAATCTAAGAACAATAGATGCATCTTGTGTTATAGATATTCTATTTGTTCAGTCTGAGAATCTGTCGGTTCGTATGGTAATTCCTAAAAAATGGGCCAATTACTATACAATGAAATATCGTAACGGATGTTTGGAAGCGGGGCAAGATGGAATGAAAAATGTAAGAATCAATGGAAATCAGGATAGAGTGAAACTTTATGTATCTGCACCGAATCTTTCTGCTTTGAATCTTTCCGGAGCTAGTTCCGCGAAAATTGACAATTTGAAGCTTATTTCTGATTTTTTGGCAAATTGTTCCGGAGCTAGTAATATTGCTATAAAAAAATTGATAGGAGAGGGTAATTTGAAGATTGATTATTCTGGTGCCAGTAATTTTGCGGTAGAAGATGCAAGGGTAAGGACTGTTGAGGCTGACGTGAGTGGTGCATCAAATGTTTCATTAGGTACTTTGGAGGCTACAAAAGTTAGTGGAGACATTTCCGGATGTTCGCATATTTACATAACGGGAGAATTTGATAAGATTTCAATGGATGTTTCAGGTGTTTCCAAGGCTACGTTAAGAGGTAAAGCCGACAGAGCTCAACTTAGTGCGAGCGGGATGTCTAAAATAAATATTAAGGATTTAATTTGTTCCAATGTTGATAAGGATACAAGTGGCATGTCGCATATTGAAAAATAAAGAATTTTTGATGTAAACGCCCTGTAACATTTTGTTTCTTAGAAAGAAAAGAATGCTTTTGATGTTGTATGGCGCATTGTTTGTGTTTTGATAATAGAAAAGAATATCAATACAAAATAGAATGAAAATAAAAACGTTTTGTGAGCTTTGTCTGGGATTATTGTTGTTTTTGAATGTTTCTGGTTGTAAAAACGAACAACCCTCTAATATAAAAGACGGAGCTGTAGTTATTTCTGGAGATTTGACTTACGATAAATTAATGGATGCTTTGGCCCCATTTGTGAAGAAAGATAATGAATCTTTTATTAAGAATGAGGATGGTTTTACGATCCATAAAATTGCAGTTAGTCGTGATTTGAGAAAGATTTCGATTTCTAATGTGATAGACTTGGTGTTTACACAATCAGATAAAGTGTCGGCAATTTTGAAAATTCCCGATGAATGGTCCAGATATTATCGTGCAAGTTATGCTGATGGAGTATTAAAAATCGGTACTCAACAAAATACGTCTTTAAAAATGAACAATCATTCAGTTCATGTTAAACTTTACGTATCTGCTCCGAATCTTTCAGATCTCGATTTGTCTGGCGTTTGTACAGCTAAGTTGGAAGATATTAACACTCATTCAAATTTTAATATAAAGTGTTCTGGCGTAGGAAATGTTGCGATAAGAAGTCTTACAAATGCAGGAGTGTTAAAGATTCAAAGCGATGGTGCGAGCAATGTTGCCATAAAAACACTTAATGTGTCAAGTTTGGATGCTGACGTTTCCGGAGCTTCCAATTTATCGGTAGAAAGAATGGATACCAAAAATGTAAATGGTAATGTTAATGGCGCTTCCAACATATCGTTGAATGGATGTTGTGACCGTATTTTGATGATGGTTTCGGGAGCATCTAAGAGTCATTTGAGCGGAAAGGCAAATTTTGCAGAAATGAAAGCGAGTGGCATTTCTAAGATTGATCTGAATGGCTTCTTGTGTTCGAATATAAAGAAAGAAACAAGTGGAATGTCACAAATTAAAGATTAATCTGTTAAAAACATCTCGTACAGATTTATAAAAGGAGAGGAAATGTTGTATACTTTCTCTCAGATTTTTTCAGGCAAATTTATTCGTGATTAACCGATAGGGTTTGATTCCAATCAGATTGCGTTAAAAAACTTATGACGCGGTGCGTCACAAAAGAAACGCGGTGCGTCACAAAAAAAACGCAGCGTGTCATAAATATGACGCAGTGCGTCACGAACTTTTATTACGCATCTAAAATAATGTGTAGTTTTTTCTTTTGACCATTAATAGATGAAAGTAATTCTAGAACATTATTAGGACAATGAGATTATTGTTGAATAAAAGAAGGCTGACTTGCATATAAGCAAATCAGCCTTTAAAGATAAGAACAAAAGAGTTAATCAGCAATTATTTCTTTTGTCGCAATAAGGTAGTTTATATGGTCTGCGATACTCATACCAGTAAAGACGATGAGCAGCAGCTTCTCGATCACCTTCGAAACTCAGTGTAGCAGGATTCCAGTGAACGGGACGTTTTAATTCGCGTGCGATATTGAAGAGACAGCAAAGAGTATTTGTGCTGCAGCCACAATCTACTGGGGCAATCGGATCTTTATGATCGCGAATGGCATCAAGGAAGTTTTGCATGTGTGGAGAGCTAACCTCATACTGTCCTTTTTCGATTTTTTCTTCTTTCTTTTTAAGAAGATCAGGTTGAGAGCATTCAATATAACCGCGTGCAACTTTGAGCCATCCTTTGTCGCCAACGAATTGGATCCCTTGTGCATCTGGTTGGTCTTCTCTATAAGGTTGTTCCGTCATAACGATGCCATTGGCATATCTCATGGCGGCATATTTTGCTCCTTCATACCCCTGGGGAATAAATTCTACAGGACCTAATCCGTCCATTCCAATAGCAGCTTGAGCGATGTCGTACATGTGAGCGCCCCAATCGGCAGGATAACCGTTTCCCGTCTCCTGATACCAACGCCATGCGCCCCAAAGTTTTTCGTCCACTTCAGGATCAAGTGAAATAGGTGGGCATAAATCTGGATTGTAATGAACTTTAGGATTGTTTAAAGGACCTAACCATTGATTAAAATTGAGATTTGCAGGAATTGGCATTTCGGGCAAATTGAAAGGGGTAGGAGGGTTTCCTACGCGAACATAAATTTTATCAATGTGTCCAATTGCTTTGGCTTGAACTAAGGCAATGGCTTGCTGAAATTCTTTACTGGAACGTTGTTGGCTTCCCATCTGCATGATACGGTGGTTTTGACGTACAGCTTCTTTTACGGCAAGTCCTTCTGTGATGGTGTATGCAAGAGGTTTCTGGCAATAGACGTCTTTACCTGCCTGACAGGCATTGATAGCTACAAGAGCATGCCAATGGTCCGGGGTGGCAATTTCTATGGCGTCAATATCACGACGTTCCAATAGGTCTTCATAGAATTCGTATACGTCGCAACGTTCTGCAATACCCTGACTTTTCTGCCATGCAGTAACGCGACGGCGAAAACGTTCGCGTTTGATGGAATCTACATCACAGCAAGCGGCTACTTGCACGCCCGGGCACAATGAAAAACTCTGAAAATCACTGCAACCTTGCTGTCCTAAACCCACAAAGCCCAGAACAATGCGATCGCTAGGTGCTACTTTAACACCATTTGTAGTCCAACTTGGCAGAATAGTCAGGCCGGCGATACCTAATGCGGAAAGACCGATGAAATCTCTTCTTGACATTCCACCTTTTTTCTCTTCTTTTGAATTTTGTTGTTTCTTAAACTGTTTAGAGTCGTTTTCTTTTTTAGTGTTTTTATTCATAACGTATATTGATTATGATTGACGAATGAGGTTACAAATATATTGAAAATAATTGGAATAATTAGGGTGTGTAAGACTGATTTTTAAAATGTAAACATGAGAATTGGGTATGAGTTTATTTGTTACATTTTGTTTTGGGATGAGTATTCTCAAATAGAAAATTTCTATCTGTAACAGAAGCATTTTAATTGCAGATTGGTTTCCCATTCGGTGTGATCCCTTCTGCAGAAACGGTGAATTGTTTGCAGGTAGAATTATTCCAGAATTCTACTTTTGTCTTTCCGTCTTTCCCTATTTTTACGTCGGGATTCCAGTAGAGTGTGCGGCGAAAGTCTTCTTCCGGTGGCAGTAGGTCATAATTGTTCATTTGAAATGTCTCCGGCACGTTATAGGCTTTGAAATATGTTTTGCGTATTCCCTTTGTTTTTATATCGACAAATTTGTGAAGATACATAAGTATAGTTACCGGCCATTCTCCGAAGAGAGCTACGTCTAGTGGAACCGTTTGTCTGTTTATCATTACATACATTGTTCTGATATCATCCAAAGATAAATCTGGAATAATCTCAGGAGCGTCATACTCCATGCCTAAAGAGCGCGTGTTTGTTTGGAAGGACTCTCCCATATCATCAGCCCATAATGAAGCATTGCCTTTTTCAAATACTTGTTTCTTGAAATATTCTTTTTTCTTCATCCATTCATAGACACCTGGAATTTGTTCTCCGTTGTCTTTCATTTTTTCTGTAATGGCATCACAATCATATGAAATGAAGATATCTGCTTTTTTCAGGATATCTTCTCCAATCCAAGATTTGTGTAAAGTGTTTGTTTTTTTAGTTTTTACAAACACTTTGCCCAGTAAAATATCTTTTTGAGTTTCTTTTGGTTTAAGATGCAGTGTATCGAGAGGGTGATAGTCCAAATTGAAACTTTTCTCTATTTCAGGTTGCTTTAGCATGATTTCTCTGAATGAGAGTAACCTTAGTTCCGGAGAGAACCAACGATCAATAGTCATATTGCAATTTATGGGCTTTCCATTTTTTATTGCATTGATAATTAGCGTCCATTCACCATCGCAATTGGGGATTTTCAAGGCATAATAGCCTGCTGCATTTGAAACAGCAGTACCTTTTAAACAATCACCGTTCTCATTATAAAGAGTGGCTTTTAAGAAAACATGTGCTAAATCACTTTGTGTTTCTTTTTTGGAAAGTAAGTTGGCGATTCCAAATTTGGGCTGTGGTTGCAATTTGCCGTCCAAGAAGAGTTCTTTTTCTTGTGGTTCCTTTTCATGAAAAGTTTCTTGTCTAGACATAACCAT
>JAQVXN010000445.1 GCA_028709135.1 Bacteroidaceae bacterium
GTTTTTCCTATTCTCTCCTATTTTTTCAGAGAGCGTGCCGGCTGTGGTGACATGAATCTTTAAACTTTGTGCGTTGGCCGTGAAACAAAATAATGGCAACATACTCATGAAAAGCCATTTTCTGGGCAATTCAAAACGAAATAAGCGAAACAATTTTACGATCATAGTTAATTGAATTAAGAGTTGTAATAACTATAAACACATAAGTACCTGAAATGTAACATCAAAAATGATATTTATTTCAGAGTATGGCTTTTCAAGTAAAAAAGTTGATCCGTTTGAATAGATCTCTTGAACTCAGAGACGTTTAACTACGGCAGCAGCCAAGTCCGCAAATGCACGTCCTGAAGGAGAGTCCGGATGAAGTGCAACGGGCTCACCGTTGTCGCCGCTTTCGCAAATACTTTGTACAAGAGGAATCTGGCCCAATAACGGCAGTCCTATTTCTTCAGACAAATGTTTCACTCCTTCCCGTCCAAAGAGATAGTATTTGTTTTCAGGCAATTCTGCAGGTGTGAACCAAGACATATTTTCGACTAAGCCTAAAATGGGAACGTTGATTTTATCATTGCGATACATGTCAATGCCTTTGCGCGCATCGGATAACGCAACATTTTGAGGTGTGCTTACAATGATGGCACCTGTTACGTTGAGTTCTTGTAACATTGTCAGATGAATATCGCTTGTGCCGGGAGGGGTATCCAGAATGAAAAAGTCCAGATCACCCCAATTGGCTTCAGAAATTAATTGTTTCAAGGCGTTCGAAGCCATGGGGCCACGCCATACGGTAGCTTGTTCGGGACGAACAAAGAATCCGATGGATAGAAGTTTTACTCCATATTTTTCAGCTGGTACAATCATTTGACGATCTCCAATCGTTTCACCTTGAGGTTGAAAGTCTTCCAATTGAAACATTTTGGGTAGTGACGGACCAAAAATGTCGGCGTCAAGTAATCCTACTTTATAGCCGTTCTGAGCTAATGCTACGGCCAGATTGGCAGCGACGGTAGATTTGCCTACACCTCCTTTACCTGAAGAAACGGCGATTACATATTTTACTTGTGGCAGGAGTTTTTCGGGCTCTTTTTTAAGATGTTCCGGAAGTTCTGTGGTAATAACAATTTCTACATCATTTCCTGCGGTTGCGCGGATCGCCGCTTCGGCTGCTTTGACGACAGATTTCATAAAAGGATCCGGATTCTTTGGAAAAATGAGAGTCAAATTAACATTGTTCCCGTTGATGCGGAGATTATCTTTAAGCATTCCGGCCTCAATAATGTTTTTGCCGGTACCAGGGTAACGTACAGACTGAAGAGCGTCGGTGATGAGTTTTGGATAGATGGTCATATCTTTGAGTTTTTAAGTTCGAAAATGTTTTGTTATTTAGCTTTCATTAGCGAAGAACGCTTGTTGCGGGCAAAGCTGCGGTAGTCGTCCAACTCAATTTCCACTTCAGGTTCTCGTAAAGGTTTATCGTGAGGTAATTTGAAAGAGAGAAATTTTATGGGAATGTTGCGCTGGAGCCATTGTTCTTCGTAATATGTTTTGATTTGCAACAAAGAATGAACTTCCTGCGGAAGTTGGCCTGCAGAAAGTGGATTGTATAAATCTTCGGTGAGACAAATTGGGACTAAATCATTTTCTTTAAGTAGATATTTGGTATATGTAAATAGAAAATGACTGTCAGTTTTTATTTGAATCAGACCGCCATCGATGAGAAAAGAGCGATAGCGTTGCAGAAAAAAAGAGGATGTGAGGCGCTTGGTAGGCATTTTCATTTGCGGGTCACTAAAAGTGAGCCAGATTTCAGCTACTTCGCCGAGGGCAAAGTAACGCTCGATGAATTCAATGCGTGTGCGAAGAAAAGCCACGTTCGTAAGGCCGTCGTGGAGTGATTGTGTTGCGCCGGTCCACATGCGCGCACCTTTAATGTCTACACCAATATAATTCTTGTTTGGGAAGCGTTCAGCCAAACCTACCGTATATTCACCTTTACCACAGCCGAGTTCAAGTACAATAGGATTCTCGTTTTTAAAGAAAACATCGTGCCAATGGCCTTTCATGGCAAATACCCCCGTTTCCTCACGAATGTCTTCTGGTTGGAAAACGTGAGGATAGGTAGCCATTTCGGCAAACTTCGTAAGTTTGTTTTTTCCCATACAAGTTATTTTATTGCAAAGTTAACGCAAAAAATGAGGAAACAAAAATATGAATGAAACTTATTGTGAATCTGATATAGAAAAAAGAGTATGAAAAAGTCCCAACAATAAAACAACATTGTCGGGACTTCTATGAATGAGAATAAAAATCGGAATAACAAAATTAAATTTCTTTGGCAGAAACTTCTTGCTCCGGTATATCTGAAATATCAACAGTCTCAGAATTGCAAGCATCAATACAGAGTAAGTCTTGATAGAATGCAGCCTTTGATGCCTGAATATATGGCATTAGCAGGAAGAATCCTATTCCGAGTGTGAGCATGCAAAGAATGGCCCAGCCGATAAAACTGAGATAAAGTATGAAAAGTTTCATTTTACTGCCTTTCATGAGG
>JAQVXN010000446.1 GCA_028709135.1 Bacteroidaceae bacterium
TGAATTTATCTGAGATACGCAAGCAAATCGACTTGTATTTTAGAGATAAAACGAAAATGATCAAAACTTTAGCAACCGCTCAAAAGATGTAGTAAAACTAACGAACTTCTATTGGCTGAATAGTTACGTTTTTAGAATTATTCTTTAAGAAAATCCACATCAATTTGCCCTCTCATGTCATTATAATCGTAAGTAATCATTAACTTTTGATACATACTATACAATCCATAAGATTTTAGATCTACTGCAGACACTAATTGTTTACGTAATCAACTTATTGATCTACCCAAATCGTTTTCATTTCCTTCCATAGTTCATTAAGATCTGTCCATGTTGCAAATGTAGTGATTAAATTTATATTGTATAAACGTAAAAAAATTACATTAGAACGATTATTTTTATCTAAAGACAAATTAGAACATCTATATGTATTCGATGTTCTATCATTATATTGAACGCCATAAAATATTTCTGCCTTTTTCAGCATTCATAGAATCAAATATTTTGATAACTTTGCAGCGGAATAAAACATTTAATTTTTATGAAAGCAAATAAATTCTCTATTTGTGCCCTTTGTGCACTGTTATTGTTAGGTAGTTGCAGCAACATGAGCAATACGGCTAAAGGCGGATTGATCGGTGCTGGTGGTGGAGCACTTTTAGGCGGTCTTATTGGAAAATTTGCCGGAAATACCGTAGTTGGAGCAGCTGTTGGTACAGCCGTTGGTACGGGTGCCGGAGTTTTAATTGGAAAGAAGATGGATAAGGCTAAAGCAGAAGCTGCAAAAGTTCAAAATGCCCAAGTTGAAGAGGTCAAAGATAAAAATGGTTTGAAAGCCGTAAAAGTAACGTTTGATTCTGGTATTCTCTTTGCAACGAACAAAGCAGACTTGAGTTCAGCAGCCAAGACTTCTTTGGCAAAGTTTGCCGAAGTTCTTAAAAAGAACACCGATATGGACATTGCCATTTACGGTCATACTGATTCTACAGGGACTGATGCTATCAACGATCCGCTCTCATTACGACGCGCACAGTCAGTAGAAGGCTATCTATCAACGTGTGGTGTCACATCGACTCAGTTTAAAGATGTTTTGGGAAAAGGCTCAAAAGAACCTGTCGCTTCAAACGCTACTGCTGCAGGCCGCACCAAAAATCGCCGTGTAGAAGTTTATCTTTACGCTAGCGAAGAAATGATTCAAGCCGCCCAGAAAGAAGCTGGGGAAAATACAGGAGTTCAATAAACATTTATTATTATCACATAAAGACTTAAAACCTGCAAGCTGAAAAGCCCCGGGTTTTAAGTCTTATTTTTATCCGACAACTTTTTACGTGAAATATAAACTATGATAGCTCTTTCCATTATTCGACATATATTTAAATGGATCATTTCGGTATTTTTTATATCAACAATTTTCTTTGTCGTATTGTATAAGTTTGTACCGGTTTCAGTTACTCCATTAATGGTTATTCGCTGCGTGCAGCAAGTCGGAAAAGGAGAAACCATACGTTTGAAGCACCATTGGGTTCCATTAAAACGCATTTCGCCATATTTGGCTGTTGCTGTGAGAGCATCTGAAGATCAGCGTTTTCTGGTTCATCATGGGTTTGACTTCACTGAAATCGGGAATGCAGTTACAACAAAACTAAATGGAGGCAGGCTGAGAGGTGGTAGTACGATTAGCCAGCAAACGGCAAAGAATGTATTTCTATGGCCAGAATCGTCATGGACTCGCAAGGGTTTCGAAGTTTATTTTACAGCACTTATTGAGTTAGTTTGGGGAAAAGACCGTATTATGGAAGTATATCTGAACTCCATAGAAATGGGTGATGGAATTTATGGTGCCGAAGCAGTTGCGCAGCAACATTTTAACTGTAAGGCCGAAGATTTGTCCCGACCGCAGTGTGCATTGATTGCAGCAACACTTCCTAATCCGCTCCGTTTTAATTCGGCTCATCCTTCTCGTTATATCATGACTCGCCAATATGAAATCATGCATCAAATGAAGCATATTGACTTCCTGCCTGTAAAATAAGTTTTTCATTGCTCAATAATAAGCTTTCATAACATCATATTTAGTATCGTGAAAGTTTTGGTTTGACATACAAAACTTTATTATAGATACTTGAGCTCGGAATAAAGAATTAGAAGAATGAAAATTAATTTGGATTGTTTGAACGATTTGATATCCAGAAATATTTACATTTTTTCTCATTCCGAACGTAAGTGTATATTTAATAATGTAGATATTCCTAAATAACCTACATCGAACTAATTTTCAGAACCCAAAATATCACAAATATATTCCTTTATTCTTGAGAGTGGTGTAATGTTAATGATAGTCACTTACTCTTCCAGATTTTACTTGAAAGCACTAATTACTCGGATTTTCGCTTCTCGATACTATCAATGTCATATTATAATTGATACTTGAGTTCGGGATAAGAAATTAGAAAAACGAGTGTTGATTAGTTTGAACGATTTCATATCCGGAAAGAGGTTGTGGCTTAATGTCAGAGAAGCAATATGCAGTAATAGCAGAAACGAGATTCA
>JAQVXN010000447.1 GCA_028709135.1 Bacteroidaceae bacterium
GCATTCGCAAGAAGCATTTTATATACGCCTTTTTCGGTATCGTCTTCATTCTGTTCCTGGTCAGGCTCATTTTTCCATCCGTTTTAAACAGAAATACTGAGCAACCCCAGCAGCCGGAGCAAACTGCATTCAAGGCCACGCCCGACTCCATCAGTACACAAGCTGTTCTGGTGGATTCCATGTTGTTGGCTCCCCACGAACTTCAAAGGGATCTGACTATTCATGCTACTGATCAAAAGCATAAAATCTACAGCGTACCGGATTATCAGCGCTGCTTTCCGGACCTTAACGACGTTCAAGTCATCACAGCCAAACGCCTCGGCGTATCTCCTGTAGAAAACCGAGAGGCGGCCCGCCACAGTAAAAACGAAAACTTGGTTTATATTGGCAACAACCCCTATTATTACGTCAAGAAACTTTATAATTCCATTCCCTATCTCGTACCCAGAGCACAATTACTCCTTTCGATGGTTGCCCGCAACTTTCTGGATTCGCAATACGTGAAGCGCGTCAATCCCAGTCAAATCATTGTCACTTCCATGATGCGCACCAAAGACGACGTTTTCCGCCTGCGCCAGCACAATGGGAATGCCTCCAACAACAGCTGCCATTTCTACGGCACCACTTTCGACATCAGTTACAATAAATATCACGCCATTCAGGAACCTGGAGCACCCCAAGTGCGTCAGACGCGCAACGACACCCTGAAATGGATTCTCTCCGAAGTTCTGCAAGATCTTCGTGACCGTGGCACCTGCTACGTGAAATACGAAGTTCATCAGGGCTGTTACCATGTCACGGTGAGATAATTCCAAAGTCTTTTCCACCCACTTTTTTCCATGCGCTACTTTATCTATTTGGCCTACGACGGCACGTCCTATCACGGTTGGCAACGGCAGCCCAATGCCATCAGCGTGCAGGAAGAACTCGAAAAGGTTCTTCGTCTGCTTTACAGCCGTTACGTTCCCATTGTGGGAGCAGGACGCACGGACACCGGCGTACACGCCCGTCTGATGGTGGCACATTTCGATGTGGAAGAACCTGCAGACTGCACTTTTCTGACGTTTAAATTTAATTGTCTTCTTCCTCCCGACATTTCCGTTTCACGCGTGGTGCCGGTCCTCCCCGAGGCTAACGCCCGCTTCAGTGCCACAGCCCGCACTTACCACTATTATCTTTATCTTCAAAAGGACCCTTTTCTGCGCCCTTATGCCTGTCGCTACTATTATCCCCTTGATTTCACGGTAATGAACGAAGCTGCCGCCCTTTTGATGAAACATACGGATTTCGGCTGTTTCTGCAAATCGCACTCCAATAACAAAACGAACATTTGCCACATCAGTGAAGCTCTTTGGACCCCGCTGGGCCCCTTCCAATGGCAATTCCGCATCACAGCGGACCGTTTTCTACGCAACATGGTCCGCGCCATTGTCGGCACCCTGATTGATGTGGGCCGGCACCGCCTCACACCCGCACAATTTGAAGACGTTATTCTCTCCGGCGATCGTAGCGCTTCCGGCGAATCCATGCCCGCCTGCGGACTCTTCCTGGAAAACATCGTTTACCCCGACTCCATCTTTCCTCAAAACCCCGAAGAAAGGGAACGTTAACGGGCGGTTCTCCATCCGGTGGGCACAAATGTTTCTACTACAGAATGCGGCAAACGGCAGTTTGACTTTTTCTTCCAAATGCAAAAGATTGATCCTAAATAAATATATAAGGTGCAGAACGCAAGAGCTCTGCACCTTACTGTTTTTTCGATGGTGCGGTTTGCATCCGGCACCTTCAAAATCCTTTTTCTATAAAACGGCTTTGATTTGTTTTTCCACTTTGGCCAAATCTTCCGTAGGTTCAAAACGAGCCACTACTTTTCCTTCTTTGTCAATCAGAAATTTCGTGAAATTCCATTTGATGTCCGTCTTCTTCTCATAATCTGGATCTGCCTTTGAAAGAATGTCCACCAGCACTTTCGTAATAGGGTGAGCAGGATCGAAACCGGCAAATCCCTTTTGGCTCTTCAGCCAGGTATACAGCGGGTTCTCGTTCGCTCCGTTTACTTCGGTCTTCTTGAATTGCGGAAATTTGATTTGATAATTCAGTTGGCAGAATTCCGTAATCTCCTGGTCCGTACCGGGAGCCTGTCCTCCAAACTGGTTACAGGGGAAATCAAGTATCTCAAACCCTTGATCATGCAGACGCTCATACATAGCTTCTAATTCTTTATACTGAGGCGTAAAACCACAACGGCTCGCCGTATTCACCACGAGTAATACCTTACCTTTGTACTGTGACAAACTGATGGCTTCTCCGGTCTTGCCTTTCACCGTAAAATCATAAATTGTTGTCATTTTTGATTTGTTTAATTGGTTCCTTCTTATTTGCCAGCTAATTTACAAAATTTAGGTCTATCTGCCTTATTTATTCTCTTAAATCTTCCTAAATAATCAGCAATACCCCAACAAACTTGCCACAGGTCCTTTTTTCCCGTCGCGCTGAAAACTACGTTTACAATTCAGCTCCTTTCTGGAAACGGCACAATTAACCCTTTTC
>JAQVXN010000448.1 GCA_028709135.1 Bacteroidaceae bacterium
TCCCAAGGCCATATCCGTATATCCCGAAAAATCTGCATAAATTTCAATAGGATAAAGCATGCACGCCATGATCAGCTGTGCCCCAGATGCAGTATGAGGAGCATCAAACACTCCACTTATATAAGGAGCTATTTGGTCGGCCAAAACTATTTTTTTGATTAAACCCACAGCAACAAGTTTTAATCCATAGGTCATCATCTCATAAGTAGCTGGACGCAAGTTCTTGATTTGTGGAAGGAAACTCCCCGGCCTCTCAATAGGTCCGGAAAGAAACTTCATAAAAAAGAGCATATAAAGCATGAAGTCTGGCAAACTTCGTTCTGCCTTTTCTTCTCCCCAATAGACTTCCGTCAAGTAAGATATAGCTTGAAAACTGTAAAACGAGATTCCCAATGAAAACAGAAAAAACTTACTGCCACTAACTGTTCCCGCATAACGGTCCACAATCCAAAAAAGAACAATCGCGACAACACTAGCCACATATCTAGCCGTGAAATATTTTTCATCACGCGCTTTCTCAATACTCCGGCCTGCAATGTATGAAAACAATGCCACTCCCATCGCCACCAACAAAAAGGACAAATGATGGTATCCAATAAAAATACAGCTCGAAAGAAGCAACACATATTTCCGATAAGATTTTCCTACCAGATAATACGTAAAAAAGCAAGCACAAAAAAAGACAACAAATTCCAGTGAAATAAAAGACATCTTAATCGCCTATTTCTGCTTTTCAATAATGGAACGACATAAATCGCCAACATTTTTAAATTTGACAATCTCCCTAAATGAAAAATGTATATGAAAGTTCTTCTCTATTTCGCTGATCAGTATCATATTTGTAAGAGAATCCCAACCAGGTACATCATGCGCCGTAGATTCTTCAGACAAGACTATATTTTCTCTTTTAAGTACTTTTCGGAAAATCAAATTTAGAGTTTCAATTATTTCTGATGTTTCCATAACAATTTTTTTATCGAATAAGTTTACTAATTGTTTTTCTATCTACTTTATTACTTGCGTTCAGAGGGAACGACTGTAAAAAATGTATTTTCGAGGGCACCATATAAGCAGGAAGATGGTTTTGCAAATATTGAACCAACTGTTGCGTGTCCTCTTCTTTTTTCTCTATCACAAGATGCATTTGACAAAGATGATTGTCGTCATACAAAGGTATTACTACGGCATTAAATGCATTTTCGTAAAATTGCTTTACTTGATATTCTATTTCACCAAGTTCGATGCGGAAGCCTTGTATTTTGACTTGCGTATCCTTTCGTCCGCAATACATCAAAACGCCATCCTCATCCCGATAACAAAGATCTCCCGTTTTGTAATACACTTTCCCATCGGAACGACGCAGTAAACACAATGCAGACTTTTCCGGATCATGCCAATATCCTCTCATTAACTGAGGGCCGCTAATTAACAATTCACCTTTAACATTACAGGGCAAAGGGGCGCCATCTTCATCTGCTATCAGCATTTCCATTTCAGAAAAAGGTTCCCCAATAGCTGTCATTCCGTTATAATGTTTTATTCCGGTCTTTGGAATTGTATAAGAAGTGCAATAAATAGTACCCTCAGTCGGGCCATATAAGTTCACAACAGCAGCATTCGGTATACACGGTCTGAATGCGGTAAGCAAATCTACGTCTGTCGCCTCTGCTGTAACGACCATGTATTTCAGCTTTGGTAGCTGTATGCTTTGAAAATAGGAACGAGACAGACGTAACACTGACGGAGCAATAGCTGCAAATGTAAGTTGATAACTGTCCAAAATATCTATCACATTCAGGTATTTAAATCCACCGGAAGGCACCGTAAAGACAGAGGCTCCCAACGTGAGCGGATAGAGAAATGACACCACAGATACATCAAATGTCAATTCGAACATTTGAAGCATTCGATCTGTCTCATCCAAATGCCAACCCAGTTTGCGGTATGCCCGATAAAAAGCATTTAAATTAGAGCGGGAAATGGGCACGCCCTTAGGTTCTCCCGTACTGCCCGAAGTAAATATGATATAAGCATTTGCGGCTGATTCTTTTATAACAGGAGGAACACCCCTTTCCGTATCCGGAATTTGTTCGAAATCACTTACAGAAGTACAAAACTTGGGAATGGTTAACGCAGGTTCCAAAATTTCATGCGTTAAATCAGTACAAAGGAGACAACAAATGCCTGCCTGCTTTGCAATATGCGTATTGCGGCTGATCGGAAAATCAGGATGCAAAATAACATACGTTTTACCAGCAAAAAGAGTCGCGAGAATGGAAGCATAAGTTTCTATCCTATTTTCTGCAACAATTCCAACAACATCCCCTTCTCTGCTGCAGATCGTGGCATAAACCTGACAAACAATGTGAAAAAGTTGCTGATAGGAGTACTTTTTATCTTCTATGACCATTGCCAAATGATTGGCATACTTTGCAGCAGCAATTGAGATGTCTGCAATTAAATCTATTTTTTCCTCTGCCATCATTAATATTGAATTAAATACAATGATCTTGGCTGATTCCCTTTTATTTGTTTCATTTTCGTG
>JAQVXN010000449.1 GCA_028709135.1 Bacteroidaceae bacterium
GTTCCTTGCCGACAATATTGGCAACATCACATCCATCACATCCATCAGCAATAAGCTTGTCCATGAAAAGCTGCTCGACAGCAACCGGAACGGCAATCCGTCCGTTCACACTGTTCAGGCCTATGTTGGTGCTCTACTGGAATCCTATGTGTATTACGAAATCAAGCGCTTTGACATTAAAGGGAAAGAATACCTGCGTACCCTCGGAAAGTATTACATCGTGGATATCGGGCTGCGCAACTATTTGCTTGGTTTCCGCGATATGGACACCGGACATATTATCGAAAATATAGTTTATTTTGAGCTTCTGCGCCGTGGATATGATGTTGCAATTGGAAAGGTCGGCGATAAGGAAGTGGACTTCATTGCCACTAGTGCCAATGAGAAGAAGTATATTCAGGTAACGGAATCCATGAACGATCCAAACACAAGGGAACGGGAACTTGCCCCTCTTCGCGGCATACGAGACAATTACGAAAAGCTCGTCATTGCCGGTGACTGTGATCACCCGGTGACGCAGGACGGAATCAGGATTGCCATGCTGACAGATTTTTTGTTGGATGGCTGATCGCACAACCAGCGCGCTTTTGCAATATTAATTCCTTGATATGAATCACCTCTAGTTATATTCTAGCTGGTAGGCAGAAGGAAATCAATGGATTTGCAGTTAATTTAGGTTGATTTAATCAACCTGTGCGATACTTTGCCTGCGAGAAGTATCAGCATTAAAATCTATGTTCTTGTAAGATCATGTAAAAAGTAGTGCCTCTCAGACGCGTGGTACTAAGACATTTATACTAATGATTCTGCTACCTTTACTTTCATAGTAACTTAGCATTTCGTCAATTTTACTTTTATCATAACTGGTAATGCCATCTGATAAGACATTAACGCCATAATTTGCTTTGCACAAGTTGTAACAGGTTGACTTAACACAAGCAACGGCATCTGCTCCGGCAATGTAGAAATCACAGATTTCATTTTGACAAATGAAGTCTGTAAATTCTTCACTGCTTAATGCGTTTCCCTTGGCTTTTGTAAAAACATTTTTTGATACGATTTTCAAGTCCGGCGCCAATTCAGCCCCATAAGTATTGGGTTTAAAAGTTCTCGTGCCGGCTGATAGATTTTCATGCCTAATATAAATAACATGAATTTCGTTATTGATTGCCCAATCAATAGCTTTATTGATATTGCCAATAACATCCTTATAATTCTTTGTAATGTCATTTTGAATATCTATTATTACCAAGGCTTTTTTCTGCATAGTCTCCTCCTAATAGGCAATTTGATTTGTTTACTTTTTTATTATACAATGCAATTGTTGCCAACAGTATGGCAACAATCTATAATGATAGAAAAAATTTTGAAAAGTTGAAAGGCGGCTGTCAGATGAAAGTTGACAGGCTTGTTAGCATTATTATGATACTCCTTGATAAAGAGCGTATTGGCGCACAGGAGTTAGCAGATATGTTTGAAGTCTCACCCCGCACAATCTACCGCGACATAGACACTATCAACATGGCAGGTATTAATATTCTAAATTCTTCACAACTCATTCCTCCTCACTTTCGATAATAGGTCAGACTGTCCGAAAAGGCCATTGAAAGTAGTGCTTCTTCTTACCAGACTTCTGAAATTTAATTTTCATATCATCACTTACCTTTCATCAATCTTAATAACTCGCTCTATTTGTCATCAATATAGTCAACTCAACCTACTTAGTCTAGAAGAACCACGTTGATATGTTTCCATGTACGCATTTTTTCCCTTTAGGTCAAGTGAATTTTCCCTTCTGGTGCCGATTTCCAAGAGGTTAATCCCATACTCTTTCGGGCTGCTATTTGAAATCAAGATCATTCTTATCGGCCCATTCCTCAAAGATTTGAATGTAAACATCTCCGCAGGCATCTATAAAATCATCATATAAATTCAATTCGTGAAGTTTATCTAGAAATGCGTCCATATATTCATTTCGTCTTAATATGTCAAACAATTGTTTCCTAATTTCTTTATCTTCCACACATTCTCTCACATAAAAACGCATAATTTCCTCATGATTGATTTCCTCATAAGACGGAAGTCTGAAATTATTAACGTCATTAATAGGGATCAGATTATCAAAAGTCAATTCTTTCCGTTCAATTTCAGAAAACGGAAAACAATCAAATTGTTTTGTATCTTTATGATAAAAAATAGTACGTTTCTCTCTGATTGCCAACATCAAATCAATAATTGTGTTCATTTTACGCATATTCTTCATATCCTCCCCGGGTATCTCCTGTATAGTCTCGAAAAGTAATTGGTAATTAGCCTGAAAGTAAAATTTCAGGACTAATTCATAAAGAATAAGGCGAAAAGCCTTGATGCACATTGAAAAAAGTATATTGTTACGACAGAGCAAATAAAAAATGACATGGCAAACAAGCCCTACTTTGGACTTAAGAAAAAAATCAATTATGCTGCTTGCTCAAGAGTTTTGTAAAGGCTGAACTTTTCATGCTTTATCCATGCATCCAGATGGACATTGATGGCAGCAAAAG
>JAQVXN010000450.1 GCA_028709135.1 Bacteroidaceae bacterium
CATTTTAGCTATTCCCGCAGCAGCGGAGACAGGTGGTGCGAGTTTGGGAGCCCTAGCCTTTATATAATATATCTCTGCATAAGTTTTACATTGATTCCAAAGACATTTCTATGTAAAATAATATAATGAAGAGTTTCTGAGAATTATAAATGGGAGTGAGCCCTAAATCTCACTTTCCATTTATACCTTAGGACATTATTTCTTGGATACTGGGGGTCTCCCATGAGCGCTATTGTAACAAAGTACTATAATAAAGTATTTAGAGTTCTAATTGATGAACACGGATTTAAGAAGAAGAGCACGTTATTTTATCGGCTAAAAAATGATAAAATCGTACAGACAATTTCTCTGTTTCAGTCCAGCTTTGGACATGCTTTTTCGATAGAATTTGACCTATTCCCCGTATGCACAGGCATTGAGAGTGTTCAGCAATTAAAAGGGTCCGGTTTATTTCGTATCGGTCGCTTCACACATGATTACGACTACTGGTGGGAGTACGCTAATCCCGATGAGAATGAGGTAAAAGCGATGGTTAGTGAAACACTTACTATCGTAGAGGATAAGGTTTTACCTCTTTTTGAAAAAGTAGTCGATGAAGAAACTTATAGATATTATGTTCCTGATCTCGAACGCAAGTTTTATGGAGCACCACTTGATGATTTGATATGGATTAATTTAAAATTACGGAATTATTATGAGGTTTTAAAAAGTATTGAGCAAATAGAAAAGCAAAATTACGATTCAGCAGCGTTGAAAAAAAGCAACTACGAAAATGAAGAAGAATACCATATGTATTTACAAGAAATAGAAAACGATTTATCTGATTTGAGAAGTATCAAAGCAGCTATTCAAAAAAATGATACATCATATTTAGAGTCCATTTTGAGGCAAAACGAAGAAAAATCAAAACAGATTTTGGAAAAGATTAAGATTTTGTGAGCCTCGTATTTATTTTCTTAAAATAACGGAGGCCTGCTTCCACAATTCATATTCTTTGAACTTGACCATCTATAGCAAAAAGGAGAAGAAGACTGCCTATCACAATAGTGAAGGACCGTCTGCTTCTCTTGTTGCCCCGTACCGGTTACCCATCGGTTCATTATTTGTAGGTTCATCCGCCGTCCAATCTCTGCCGGTTGCTCTGTTTACAATAGGCGTCGACCTGCGGCAAAATATCCATCAGTTTCTCGGCGGTAGTGTCAACCGCCACCACACGCACAGCTTTTGCTATAATATTTAACTATTTGTCGCTTGGGTTTGGAATATGTCGCCAGCAGCCTTGGCTTTTAATCCATAAAAATCAAGTTTGTTATGAATACTCGGACCAGAAACATCATCTTCATGCTCTGAAACACGTTGACACTTTAATTTTTATGTGATACTCTATGGTAAATATTAACACGAGGGTAAAAACTCACTATGAAGAAATACAGCGTTTCTATGAGTATACAGCAAGAACAACTCGTAGCCACAAAAGGCGACGGGCTTTTGCTGTTGTACTCATAACTGTTTTTTATAAACTTTAATGAACATAACGGTTGAAGGCTCAAAAAAGTCTTCAACCGTTTTATATTTATCTTGAGGAGGATTTATCGTGAAATCAATCGACAATGATGTTCTCGCGGGATACAACACCGGAAAAGAAAAAGGAAGACTGCATAATGGGCTTGGACTGATTGAGTTTGAGAGAACCAAGGAAATTCTCCGGCAACAGCTTCCACCTGCCCCGGCTGTAATTTATGACATCGGCGGCGGATATGGGGAGTATTCTTATTATCTAGCCTCACTAGGATATGAAGTGTATTTATATGATATAGCGGAAAGGAATATTGAGATGTCGCGAGATCTCGGCCGCGAATGCGGACTTGCATTGAAAGCGACAGAGGTTGCCGATGCCCGCAGTATAATGCGTCCCGATGAGAGTGCCAATGCAATCCTCCTGTTCGGACCACTTTATCATATTGTTAATTATGAAGAAAGGCAGCTTTGCCTGAAAGAGTGTTATCGCTTGTTAAAGCACAATGGACTATTATTCACGGCTGCAATAACCTGTTACGCAACAACATTGAAATGTGTAAGAACATACGATGAAAACGCTTTGCTAGATGATATAGAGTTCTACAAAATGCTTGAAACAGAAGTGAAAACGGGTCTTCATACCAAAAAGCCAATGGGCCTTTCATATTTCCACAAGCCAGATGAACTAAAGGACGAAATTGAAACTGCCGGATTTGGCGATATCGATATTCGCGGTGTGATCGGTCCTTGCTGGCTTATTCCTAACTTGGATGACGCGTGGAAGAATGAATCAAAACGCGAAAGTATAATGAGAATTGTGCGGTTGTGCGAAAAAGAAGAAAGTCTTATGGGCTTATCCACGCATTTTTTGAGCATATCAAAAAAGGGGAACTATTCTTATACTCTTTAAATATTTGCACACCTTCCAAATAACAGTCCGAACTTCCTTAACACCTTGGAGTAATAATTCTATAAGACCGACAACCTACGTTTTGAGGTCTAATTAATTTGGGGAGGAAATCATG
>JAQVXN010000451.1 GCA_028709135.1 Bacteroidaceae bacterium
TATTTGATTGTGCCGTACCATAAATTGTACAAGGTAGCATAGTTGCTAAGATTCATAAAAATTGCAGATTTTAAAAAGTATTTTTCATAATTGATGAAAGCCAATAAGTCATTATTGGGGTGTATAGTTTTTTTGATACAGATTTGGTAAATAAAAAGAATGGAAGTTTTAGCCTACATTCCCAAGTTGTACTTTGTTTTTGTACTACTGTTTGCGATAAATGCGGACGTAATCTATTTCATATTTCATAGGAAGTGGAAAGTTTGCAACCTTTCCATCGGAAGGGCGCAGGGCCATGTCAAGCAAAATGAAATGAGGGTTGCGGAACGGATTGATGCCTGCACCGGCAAGTTGTCCGTTGATAGTGCTGTCAATGGGAATATTGTTTAGAAGTTCGTTGTCGAGATAAATTTTCATGGCGTGCTCGTCCCAGTCCATACGCCAGATGTGGAATTTCTCGGCCCAATGAGGGTCTTTAGCGGTGAAGTGGCTGAATGGAATTCGTTTGGTGTTCCAGTGTGGAAGTTCCCAAGTGTCGCCACCCCAAGCTGCGTTTGCTAAAATTTTGGGGTCATTGTCAATACGGTAAAATTCCATGATGTCAACTTCCCCGCAGGATGGCCAAGGTACCTTGCAACTACCTAATGTCCAAATGGCAGGCCAAGAACCTAAACCTACGGGAATGCGTGCACGAACAACGATGCGTCCGTACTGAAATTCTTTAAGACCACGTGTCTGCACTGACCCGGAAGTGGCTTCAATGAATTGACGTTGCTGGCCATAATATTTGCCGTCAGGATTATAAGTGGGATTGGGCTTCCTTTCGCGACGCGCTTCGAGGATAAGTTTCCCGTTGAGGCAGTACACGTTGTCGCGTTGATACCATTGGGGTTCATCGTTTCGTACGAAGCCCTCTTCATAAGTCCATTTGGTGGTGTCGATGCGCCCGTTGCGGCTGAATTCGTCATGCCAGACAAGTTTCCATTTCTCTTGTTGTGCCGCAGTTAATGAAGCTGGCATAAGTAAAAGAGTCAATAGTATTGAAGAAAGTAATTTAGTGAAGTGCATTTTCCATTTTTTGAATGGATGCGAATTTAAGAAAAAAGTTTATGTTATTTGCGGAAAGAGCGAAAAAATATGAAGGGAAAAGATTTCCTATTCATAGAAATAGTGGTAATTTTGGCAGGTGATAAAGATTACATAAAATAGAGATGAAAATAAAGACTATTCTTTTGAGTTTGTCACTTTTGGTTAGTGTGGCATGTCTAGCAGATACAAAAGTCATTGCGCATCGTGGATTCTGGAAAGCATCTGGATCGGCGCAAAACAGTTTAAGTTCTTATCAGAATGCTAATCGTATTGGTTGTTTTGGTTCTGAAATAGACGTGTGGATAACTACAGACGGGGTAGTCATGGTCAATCATGATGCAGCTTTTAAAGGTGTTACGATTGAAACTTCTACTTATGCACAGGTGAAAGATCTCACTTTGGCTAATGGAGAGAATATGCCTACCTTGGAAGAATATTTGAAATGTGCCAAAAAAGGCAGGGCGCAGCTCATTATTGAAATTAAAAGTCATCAGGATCTTTGGCGTCAGAACGTATGTATAGACCGTACACTGGATCTCGTAAAGAAAATGAAAATGCAAAAGCGAGTGGATTATATTGCCTTCAGTTATGCTGCTGTTTTACGCTTATTGGAAAAGACGCCGAAACATACACCGATTTATTATTTGAATGGAGACAAGAGCCCAGAGCAACTTCATGCCATTGGGTGTAGCGGGCCCGACTATGAACAAAGTGTTTTTCTTAATAAACACCCCGAATGGATTGAGGGCTTTCACAAATTAGGCATGAAAATTAATGTTTGGACCGTTGATGATCCTGAAAAAATGCAACAGTTTATAAATGAAGGTGTGGATTATATTACGACAAATGAACCGGAACAACTTTTGAAATTGCTCAGAAAATAGATTTTAAAAGAAAATTTTTCTAAAGGTTTTTTTGAAACAGCTTTTTATGATTAAAGATGGAAGCGTTTTGTGCAACAAATAAGTAAATAGGATTAAGATAAAAAATACAACAAATATATTTTGAAATAAGATTGAACTCTTTTTTGGGGGCGTCAAGTTGATACGTGGCGTCTGTGAAATGACCCGATAGTATTGTTGATTTCTTGAATTCAAAATGACTTATTTAATGGCTCAGTCTGTAAAGTTGGGGATTTAACAAGTTGCGGTCATTAGAGATTACCTATTTGATGCTTCCGTCGGAGTTCATGACTTATTTCAAGATAACTAAAGTAGAATCCAGCTCAGAAAGAGTATGGATTCGTTTAGCATTAAGAATTTAGGTAACAACAGATTCTACTGGGCTTCGCATCAATCTGACAGAGCGAATTTTAAATGCTTGCTGAATTCAACCTGCAAATGCAACTGAATACTGGTTTATAATTTGTTTAAATTTTTCATTTGGTGTAAGGAATCCGAGCCTTTTACGAGGTCGATTATTTAGTTTGTTTTCAATCCATTTAATCT
>JAQVXN010000042.1 GCA_028709135.1 Bacteroidaceae bacterium
TAATCTACGACTTGCGAAGATAATCCACTTCCCATTTTGACTCCAAGAATGGTAGCTGTCAGCATCGTTGCTATTTACATTTTTGGGATGAATAATTTGTCTTGTTTTCAGATCGATAAGCATCAAGTCTGCGTCTTTGTGTTGAATATGAAAAGTGGAGCAACCGGCCCATGTGAGTAGTACATAACGGCCGTCAGGCGATATGCGAGGGAGAGATATGCTGCCTCCTTCTTTTGCAGCACTGTAGATGGTATCGATTTCCGCTCCTAGAGAGCCATCTTTTTCATTAAAGGGTACGCGAATTAGAGAATAGTGTAGCTCGTTAAATTTGATGGGCATAAGTTTTGCTTTTGCAGTACAAAAGTAAAGCCATTTGCCATCTGGCGAGAACGCCGGAAATGTTTCCCAGTTAATGGAATCATTGAATCTTTTATCCGCAAGCACTTTGTGATGCATTACATCATAAATAATAATGTCTGATTTTAGATCGTAAACTTCAATTTTGTCTCTACAATGTGAATAAAACGACTGTTTAGTAATGTTTGATGAGAAAGCGATATATTTGCCAGACGGATGCCACATGGGGTATGTCCCATTCTTTTTGGGCCCGAGAGAGTCTAAATTTATTTTTTCAATATTGTCTCCTTGCATAATCACGGTGCCTCCTGCTGGACCACGAGCATGAAACATCATTTTTTGTGGGTTATACCAAGCGAAGTTGTGGCAGTTTACGCATCCTGAATGGTTTTGGGTATTTATAAAAATGGCCGATTCGTCAAAACTTGTCAAGTTGCGTTGAAAAATGCCCATTCTGTTCCATTCTTCATATCCTGGAGGAATTAGACGATAGGCTACGTAGTTGTCAATAGGAGAATTGTCAATGTGTATCCTAAAGGGTTTATACGTTGCGCCTTCGGGATGCTCTGGAGTCCATGCGGACACACTTATGGTGAGGTCGCGCCCCTTGTTTGTTTCTAACAGTTGTTTCCATTTTTTTGATGGAATTTTTACATAGGTTCCTCCGTTTGCCTGAAGAACAAGATCATTATGTACATAAAAGGTTGCTTGCATGTGTGTGGCACCTTTTATTTGAAAATCTATAGGAGCTATATTGTATGGAATGGTCACGTTCGTATAGTCAGGAAATATGTGAGGCAACTGGTTCATATGGTCGCGAGCCTGACGATTATCCTGACAGGAAAAAAAGAGGAACAATAGAAGTACCAGACTGTATGATATTTTGTGTGTCATTTTCATAAAAAGAAGTCGTTAAACATGTTGGTGCAAATATAAAGAAAATAGAAACATCTAAGGTGTTTGGTTGTTTGTTTATTTATATATTGAATGCTTTTTATGGACAAATTATGCGAGAGGTACTATAAACTGTTGAAAAAATGAGCTGTATGAGATGTAACATTTAATTAATAAAAAGGACAGGCCGTAAATGACGCAGCCTGTCCTTATATTATACAATAAATAAAAATTGTACTACCCGCAGCGGGAGGCTCCGCAATTTTTACAGATGAGGCATCCTTCCTGATATACAAGCGATTCGTGTCCGCAATTTGGACAGACCATACCGGATGCTTTCGTGCCGTCTTTGATATATTTCTTTAGGGCTCGTTCTACACCATTTTTCCACGTATTAATGTTTTCGTCACCGAGTTGTAAGGAACTTACCAATTTTATAGCGCGTTCTACAGGCATACGATAACGTAGTACGCCCGAAATGAGTTTTGCATAATTCCAATACTCTTTATTGAATTTTTCAGAAAGTCCTTCTACCGTTGTTTTGTATCCTCGCTTGTTTTCAAACTGGAAGTCGTAACGTTTCGTACCATCTTCATTAATCTTTTTAATAATACGGCCTTTGGTAACAGATTTTGGTAAAACAATACCTTCATCGTCGTCCTGCAGTCCAGTAAAAATTTCATAAGGATTACCATCGAGTAGGCCTACAAAAGCCACCCATTTTTCCTTGTTATTTTGGAAACGTACTACATCGCACTCCAAACTTTCCGGACGCGTTTCAGTAACCTCAGGTGGTTTACAGATTGGTATGTCCTTGTTGTCTTTTTTCTTGACTTCTATCATGACGCCAGAACGACTGCCGTCGCGATAGATGGTACAGCCTTTGCATCCGCTTTTCCAAGCTGTGATGTAAATTTGATTTACCACGTCTTCTGTGATGTCATTGGGCAGGTTAACTGTGACACTGATAGAATGGTCAACCCATTTTTGAATGGCACCTTGCATGCGTACTTTTTCTACCCAGTTTACGTCGTTTGCCGTTGCCTTATAGTAAGGCGATTTCTCCAATATTTGATCAAGTTGTTCCTGACTGTATTTTTTGTGGATGTCATAGCCATTTATGGTCATCCAAGTAAGAAATTTTTGGTGATATACAATGAATTCTTCGAAGGCATCGCCAGACTCGTCTACAAAATCTACGTGCACTTCTGGGTCATTTGGATTCACTTTGCGTCTACGTTTGTATATAGGCATGAATACGGGCTCAATGCCACTTGTGGTTTGCGTCATAAGACTTGTTGTTCCTGTTGGCGCAATGGTCAAGCAGGCAATATTACGACGTCCGTATTTAGTCATGTCTTGATATAATTGAGGATCAGCTTCGCGGATACGCTGAATAAATGGATTTTTCTCTTCTCGTTTAGCATTGTAAATGGCAAATGCTCCTCGTTCTTTGGCCATTATAACGGAAGAATGATAGGCTGCTAAACAAAGTGCGCGCTGCACTTTTACAGCAAAGTTGGTAGCTTCTTCTGTACCATAGCGCAGGCCTAGGGCTGCAAACATGTCGCCTTCTGCAGTGATGCCTACGCCTGTGCGGCGCCCTTCCTCACATTTCTTGTCAATTTTTTCCCATAAATGGTGCTCTGTATATTTTGTCTCAATATCTTCAGGATCATTTTCAATTTTGGCCAAAATGGCTTTAATTTTTTCTTGCTCCAAGTCGATGATGTCGTCCATAATACGTTGGGCAACAATAACGTGTTCCCTGAATTTGTCGAAATTAAATGAGGCTTCTGGTGTAAATGGATGATCTACATATGAAAAAAGATTGAGGGCCAACAAACGACAGCTATCGTATGGACAAAGGGGAATTTCTCCACAAGGGTTTGTGGATACTGTTTTGAATCCCAAGTCGGCATAGCAGTCCGGGACAGATTCGCGTAGTATAGTGCTCCAGAATAGAACTCCTGGTTCTGCAGATCTCCAGGCGTTGTGAATAATTTTATTCCAAAGTGCCCGTGCATTAATCTCTTTTTTGAAAGATGGTTTATCTGAATAAATTGGAAATTGCTGAATATATGGGGTGTCATTTTCTACAGCTTGCATAAATTGGTCGTCGATTTTTACAGAAACGTTGGCTCCTGTAATTTTACCGCCTTCCATCTTTGCATCAATAAAAGCTTCAGAATCAGGGTGCTTAATGCTGACAGAGAGCATTAATGCTCCCCGACGACCATCTTGAGCAACTTCACGTGTGGAGTTACTGTAACGTTCCATAAAGGGGACCAATCCAGTCGAGGTTAGTGCAGAATTCTTAACAGGAGAACCTTTCGGACGAATGTCGGAGAGGTCATGACCTACGCCTCCGCGACGTTTCATTAGCTGTACCTGTTCTTCGTCGATTTTCATAATGGCTCCGTATGAATCGGAATTACCATCTAAACCTATTACGAAACAGTTAGAAAGTGACGATGTCTGAAAATTGTTGCCAATACCTGTCATGGGACTTCCTGCCGGAATAATATAGCGGAAGTGGTCAAGTAGTGGAAAAATCTGCTCTGCCGTATGTGGATTTTTGTACTTCGACTCAATGCGCGCTATTTCTTTGGCCAGTCGCCAGTGCATGTCAGTTGGTGTGGATTCGAAGATGTGGCCGAAGGAATCCTTTAAGGCATATTTGTTTACCCATACTCTGGCAGCTAGTTCGTCACCACCAAAATATTTGAGACTTTTTTCATATGCCTCGTCAAAAGTAAATGTTTTTTTTTCTTCCATTGTAAGGGTTATATCTTTGATTCTGTGTGAATAATATATCTTTTCAAGTAAATCGTTAGATTCATTTTTATAATTTGCAAAAGTACATTCTTTTCTTAGTTTACCAAAAAAATGAACCTATTTTTTGATTGTAAAAATAAAGTTTCCAATATGTATACTTTAAATACCTGAAAATGAATGAAATGATTTTTTTGCACGCAATGAAAGTTTCCCATTTATTCTTTTAATGTTTCAAAAACAAGTTGTTATAATTTTATTTCTATAATGAAAATGCTGAAGATTAATTTTATTTTTTGATCAGAAAACACACTTACCTGTTTTCTGAAATTTCTTGTTTGATTATTAAATAATGTCGTCTGTTACAGCTTAATAATCTAAGAATATCTTTAAATCTGCTTGATTCATTTTATTGCATTTTTGGTCTAAAATCAGTTTTGCAACAACAGATTTTACTGGCCTCAGCATCAATCTTGCAGAGCTAATTTTAAATACCTCAATTATATTTACTATTTTTAAAACTGCATTTTATAGGTTAGAACTCTAACCCTACTGAAATATTTTACTTTCTAATGTCTTTGATACACATGATACATTTCATTCATTTGGTTGAAATTCTATCAGGATATAGTGTTCTAAATGAAAAGTTACCTCTCATTCTATGTGACGCGGTGCGTTTCTTTTGTGACGCGACGCGTTTTTTTCATGACGCACTGCGTTTCTTTTGTGACGCACTGCGTCACCAACTTTGATTGAGCATGTAAAAATTTGGGAAACACAATCGAATCAATTGTTTGAAAGCAAGGGGTTCATTTTACGGTCTTTATTTTCACAAAAAGGAAACTAAGGTAAACAACAATTCAGAGCTAAATGGAACGTTTCTACCCTTAATAGTAGTTGTTTTATAAGCGCAGAAAAACATACTGTATTGTTTTATCCGATTATTTTTTCTGATAATTGCGAAGAATACGTTTGATGAACTCTTTTGTGTCTCTGTTAATGAAGCGAGCTAGTGTCTGAATAAGTTTAAAATAAATTCTTTGAAGATGATATTGAAAAGCAAAGGAAGGACTGTCAAAGGCTTCGGCTGCAGCTATAAGGCGTCTGCAAAGAAGGGCTTTGTCAGCTTTATCATTAATGATGCCCTGAGGTAGGGGGGCTGTTTTAGTAACAATAGCTACAACTTCTTCAGGTTGATGATAACGGCTCACTTTAATTGTGGCGTATGTTCGAAGTTCCTCTGTAATGTTACGATGTTCAGTGCGATTCCAAATAATCAAGTTACCTGATTCTTCGTCAATATTAAATTGATGAAAACCACGATAATTTTCTTTTACGGCCTCATTTGGATAATGTTTCAGATAAAGTATGCCACCTGTTTCAAGACTGTCCAAGGCTTCGTAGATGCCTTTCATAGGGTCCACGCAGTGATCGAGAGCATTCTGCACCATGATAAGAGCTACATCATGATGGTTATAAAACGCAGAAAGAAATTCTATCATTCCAAATTCGATTTGCGGACATTTCATCGTGGAACGTTTTATAATTTTGTTGAAAAATGGGGCAAGAGGATCCACATAATGGAGGTCAATAGGTTTTCCATGACGTAAATTACCTGTACAGTAACTTAGTCCGCAGCCAACATCAAGTACAATAGGACTATTCTTTCCGCTATCTTCTCTTGTGTCGAGAAATTTTACAGCCTCAAAATTGTGGAGGGAAAGTTCTCTCCCGTAGTTTGACCATCGAAAGAGGCTATCGCGTTGCTTTTTATTTTGGTAAATACTGCTCCAGAATGCACATTCGTAGGAAATGCCGTTAAGCCATTGTTTCATTACTTTTTAAAAATGATAGTACAAGCAAAGATAACAATTATATTAGAATGAATATTAATTGTTAAGCTTAAAAGTTTTAAACAAGAGTATTTGCAAATTGAATTTTAATCAAAAGGAGAAATAAATAGAAACTTAATTGTAAGTTTGCACTATAAATAATTATAAGAAAAAGAGAGATGAGTACATTAGATGATCGAAAATCAATTCGAAAATATTTAGAAACAGATGTTGATGATATCTTGTTACGTCAACTTTTGAGAACTGCAGAACAGACTCAGACAATGGGTAATTTGCAACTATATAGTGTGGTTGTAACGCGAGATCGCGAAATGAAAACAAAATTGGCACCTTTCCATTTTAATCAGTCTATGGTGATAGATGCTCCGGTAGTGCTGACATTTTGTGCAGATTATAACCGAACGACATTGTGGTGTGAAAATCGCCATGCGAAGCCTGGTTATAACAATTTTCTATCCTTTATGAATGCTGCGACTGATACACTGCTTTATTGTCAGTCTTTTTGTAATTTGGCAGAAGAGGCAGGTTTGGGATTATGCTATCTCGGAACTACGGTTTATAATTCACAGGCTATAATTGACTTATTGCAATTACCTCAGTTGGTGATGCCTGTGGCAACAATTACTTTGGGATGGCCTGCAGAAAATCCCCCAGTGAGTGATCGTTTGCCTCTTGATAGCGTAATTCATAACGAAAGGTATAACGATTATTCTTCTGCTTTAATTGATCGATTTTATGAAAAGAAGGAGTCTTTGCCTGAAAATAAAAAATTTGTTGAGATCAACAGTAAAGAGACATTGGCACAAGTTTTTACCGATATTAGATATACCAAGAAAGACTGTGAAGAAATGTCGGTAGGATTATTGGCAGCTTTAAAAAATCAAGGATTTCTTTAGTTTTTTGATTAGAATTAATGAAAAGACCTCTTTAAAACATTTAGAAAGAGGCCTTTTTATTAAATTATAAGTTATTTGTTTTTTAAGATTTCACTTTCAATACTTTCTACATGAGCGCGGAAAGATTTATCTACGCTAATGCGATTTTCTGTTTGTGAGCAGGCGTGAAGTACTGTAGAGTGATCTCGATGTCCAATTTTTAACCCAATTTGGGAAGAAGATAAATTTGTATATTTTTGTGTAAGGTACATGGAGACTTGACGCGCTTCAACAATGCCTTTTTTGCGGCAGGCTGATAAAATTTCTTTGTTAGAAATATTATAATGCTTGCAAACTTTTTCCAAAATTTTGTCAGAGGAAATAGGTGTATTACTAATGTTTACGGTATGCGCAATCGTTTTGGTGGCCAAGTCCATATTAATGTCGCAATTGTTTGTGATGGAGTAGGCCATGATAGAATTGATAACACCTTCAAGTTCACGAATACTACCTGTTACATTGTTGGCAATATAGTTAATAACATTTTGAGGAAAAGGCAAATCATCCTGATTAATGTGACTTTCAACGATGTCCTTACGTAATTTGGCATTTGGACGTTCCAATTCTGCAATAATACCCCAATTAAAACGAGTAATGAGGCGTTCCTGCATACCTTCTAATTGTACTGGCGGGCGGTCGCAAGTAATGATAAGTTGGCGATGATTGTGTTGCAAGTGATTGAATATATTGAAAAAAGCCTCCTGTGTCATTTTCTTGCCGGCAAATTCTTGTATATCGTCAATAATCAAGGTGTCAATGGACTGATAAAAGTTCATAAAGTCGTTGAACTTATTATTGCGTACAGAATCTGTATATTGTATTTGAAGTAGGTTTGCCGATACATAAAGAACACGCTTTTCTGGATTCAATTCTTTCATTTTGGTTCCGATGGCATTGGCTAAATGAGTTTTACCTACGCCAGATGCTCCAAAAACAAAAAAAGGATTCAAAGTGTCTTGATATTTTTGCGAAATCGTGAGCCCAATCATTCGAGGGAACCTATTACTATCACCTTCAATGAAGTTCTCAAAAGTGTAGGAGGCATTTAGATGAGGATCCAAATCGGAATTTAATTTATTCTTTCGACTATCAAAATTTGGAATCGTATTAGCACCTGTATATGGGCGATCTTCGATAGCTGTAGAACGATTTGAAGTTGAAATGTCCGTGTGAAAATTATTGGTCTTATCAGTTTCAATAAGATAGCGAAGCTGTACGGTTTGACCAAAAGTTTTGCGTATGGCGCATTGAAGAAGGTTCAAAAAGTGTTCTTCCCAATATTCATAAAAGAAATTCGAAGGGACTATAATTCTAAGTTTCTGTCCATCGAAACTGTCAAATTTTGCGGGCACAAACCAAGTATTAAATGATTGCTCATCCAGGTTATCCTGAATGAATTTTAAGCAGTCATTCCATAGAATTGTAGATTTTTTATCAATGGTTTCTAACATTTTGAACGATCTATTGTGTGCAAATTTGCAAAAACTTTTTCTATTGTGCAAGACCTTTTTTGAGGTTCCGCAGAAAAAAAATATAATGTTCTATTGTAGAATTGTTTAATAGCTGAAATAAATTAAATATTTTTTTGCCATTGTTTTAAAGGTTATTTGTCTTTTCTTCCAAAGATTGAAAAGTGGACGTAGCGTTTTGGATGTTTTTTTATGTTAGTTACCAGAGAATCAGATGATACAATTGTTTTGTTTAGGTTATCATAAAGATTGCGATCATTTAAGAGCAGCCCAAGACTGCTTTTAGAATTTAGTTTGTCATTTAGGTCTCGAG
Organism: Bacteroidaceae bacterium; assembly: GCA_028709135.1. Classification (GTDB taxonomy): domain Bacteria; phylum Bacteroidota; class Bacteroidia; order Bacteroidales; family Bacteroidaceae; genus UBA6382. Next base: position 8,597 of record JAQVXN010000042.1, read on the forward strand.
TGAAGTTGTGTACATCTTGTACTGTTTGGTTAATATTTTGAATGGTTTGAGCATAGTCTGGCCTTTTCAGTTTGTCGGTAAGTTCATCAACGTTGCTCCCGATATGGTTCATTTTTGCGGTAAGTCGCGGAATGTCGTTTTCGAGCAAATGGTTCAAATCATTTGTGGTGCGTTGTAAATTTGCTGTTACGTTAGATGTGTTGTGTAGTGTTTGTCGGATAGCAGGATCTGCCAAAAGCGCATTAACGGAAGACAAAATTGAGTCTATCTTTGGAAGGAGTTTTTCAAATTTTGGAATCATGTCGGTTGCCTGTTGAACGACTCCCCAATGAGGTGTGCCTTGGATAGAGTCTCCAGGATTTAGAAAAACGTGATTTTGACTGAGCAAAAGGTTCATTGTGGTTGTCCCTAACATATTGCTAACGAGCTCTGCGTGACTGCCTTTTGGAAGCCGCATATGTTCATTGATTTCAATACCTACATAGACCGTTCCGGGGTGTTGGTAATCGTAGCTGATTTCTTGTACTGTTCCAATGGGAAAGCCGTTGGCATATACGGCATTATTTTTTGATAGTCCGGTAATATCATGAAAAACGATGTAGTAAATGTTACTTTTCTTAAACATGTTGACTCCTTTAAGAAAATTGATTCCGTAAAAAAGAAGAACAACGGTGCATATAGCAGCCAATGAAATTTTTATTTCTTTGTTGATTTTGCTCATTGAAAAGAAGATTAATGATTAGCAAACATTTTTTTTTGAATACTTAAGGCGTCTTGAATGGAGATTTTATCGTTACCTCTAAATGCAACGATAAAGCAGTCGGGAAACTTTTCGATAATGGTTTTTTTCAAGGTTGTAATTTCCGAATAAGAAGCAGTAGATCCGTAAGTATACTTATAAATATTTTTATCCATGTAGTGATCTACTTTTGTAAGTCCCTTAAATTGCCCGGAGCCTTCGCGTAGACTACGAGACGATGTATAAATTTGGATTTTAAATATTGGAGGTAAATTGTCATCTGGCGTTTTAATAGGAGCTGTTGCGTTGTTTTTACTCTCTGTTTGATTTAATGTCTCTTCTCTATTTTCTCTATTTGAAGGGATGTTCTGTTTGGTCTCTTCTGATGCTACTTGAGCTTTTTCCTTATTATTATCGTCGTTACTACTGTTATTGCTTTGTTGCTCATCTTTCTGCTGATCTGCGAGGGCTAGAACAACTGATTTGTGGCGTTGCTGTACATTGTAGTAATCAACAAATCCCAAATAGATATCGTGAGCCAATTCATCAACCCCTTTAGCTGAATTAAGGTATTGTTCTTCTTGGGGTGTAGTGATAAATCCGAGTTCTGTAAGAACACTGGGCATCGATGTTTTTCTAAGTACGAGGAAACCTGCCTGATGAACGCCTTTATTTGGACGACCAGAATTCTGATATTGATTTTGTATGGCTTTTGCTAATTCAGCACTTTGCTTCATGTGTTGGTCCTGCATGTAATCAAAGATAATATAGCTTTCTGAGGAGTTTGGGTTAAACCCGGCATAGCGTTCTTGATAATTTTTCTCGTAGAGTATGACGGAGTTCTCTCGTTTTGCTACGTCCAAATTTTCTTTTGCCCGAGCCATACCTAGAGAATATGTTTCTGAGCCGGAGCCTTCTTTTCCTCCGGGAAGGGCATTCGTATGAATAGAAATGAACAGATCTGCTTTTGCTTTATTTGCTATATCTGCGCGATCATCAAGAGGGACGAAAACATCCGTTTGACGTGTAAAGATTATTTTTACGTTTTCGCAATTTTTACGAATAAGTTCACCGACTTTGAGAGCTACGTTGAGATTAATATTTTTCTCTTTTGAG
>JAQVXN010000043.1 GCA_028709135.1 Bacteroidaceae bacterium
CCGCGCCTCTTTAGAAGAAAAGGCAGGAAACGATGGAGGCCTGCGGCGTTCAGTGTGATAGCCTTTAAAGCGGATGTCTTATATACACGGAAAGTGCATGATATATCGTGTATAGACATGCCTAAAAATAGTCTCTGAAAAAAGTTGCCTATCTTGGAGTAAATAATCACTAATGCTGGTTAATAGTGCGAGAATCTTTACCAAATGGATGATAGACGATTTCAATCACACGCTTGTTTACGATAGCATCAAACAAAGATCGGAAATATGTATCCATGCCTTTCAAATAAGGATTAGACTGAAATGTTATCACAGATTTACTATTTTCTCCGAGCTGACTTGTAGTATAGAGTCGTCTTTCAATATCATCCATCCAGTCAAAATGTGGTACACCTTTGAAACGTTTCATGAGCAGGAGCGCATCATGAATTAAATCCAATTCCTCTTGATTGATCGGTTGGTCTTTGATAGAATCTCCCCTATGATGATATCGGTAGTATTTACGATGACCATCTTTGATAGCATCGATATCCATTCTGTAGCCTTCCTCGCTTTCCAAAAATTTCAGATCTTCTTGTACCTGACGTTTCTTAATGCCGTCTTCTTTTTTAGTATAACCATTATATTGATACAAAGCTTCGTTACAAGTTTCAACGAGGTCTTCAATATAAAAGCGTCTTGCCCAGTTGCTCAAGCAACGGTCAAGTACTTGGTATCTAATTGCAGCATTTTTATTTGTTGGCATAATCCTTTGTTTTTAATTACATTGCAAAGGTATCATGCAACTATGCAGTCATTCTGCACAAATAGAAAATCTTTTTAGATTTTCCTTTATTTTCTCTATTATTTCATTCCGTAGCCATTGTGGTGATATGACTTCTACATCCGGGATAAATGAAAATATCTGCTGGTATAACTCTTTATTGGGCTTTACTTGTATTTCTACTTCACAATCTTTTCCTTCAATAATTCTTTGGGATTGATGGATCGGTTTGCTCATAACGTAGGGAAATCTTTCTTTGGTGAATCTTAGAAAGATAGATTCTTTCTTCATATTCTCTCCAGGAATAGTAACGCCAATAATATCATCAAAATAAGTTTCGAAGTCGACACTATCGTTTTTCTTGAATACAGCATTCGTATTGTTGATGTATTTTATTCTATCAAGAGCTATATTTGCTATTCGTTCATGTCCATTGTCCAACCCGAATAAGAACCATCTTCCGTTGTATTGTTTAACATAGTATGGATGTATGAGCATTTTAATCTTATTTCCCTTGAATGTGCAGTAGCCAATATCAAGTGATTGATGATTAATCGTTGCATCTATAACCCCTGAAAGAAAATTCAACCCTTTTAGCTGTTCATTTTGTTCAAATGAAATCAGATGCTCAGGATTCGCCTTTATACCGAATCGATATTCAAGATTTGATAAAACCTCTTCTATCCATGCATTAGCCGGAATCCCCCGATATTTACCCATCATCTCTATTGTAGCACGGAGATTTTCTATTTCTTCTAAAGATAACTCGTTATTAAAGATAGAAAAATTGGGATCAGAATAACGGTAATAACACTTTCGGCCTTCCAATGGATATGCTGTAATAGGGGCATCATACATTACGCTGTCTCGCATATTCTGAATGTCTTTGCGAAGTTGCCGGATACTTATGGAACATCCTTCTTTATCTTCCAATATATTATTAACGATATCAAGTAAACTGTCAATAGTATATTTATGATGAGTGTTACTGAAGCACCTGTCTAAAAGAGGACGTCATTTCAACTGTGTCAAGGGTTAACACAATAAAATAGTATTAACCGCTGTTTTTAACAGCATAAGAAAGTTAGCAAAATGACACAAGAAGAGTACGGAGAGATGTTATCTCAGGCAAAAGATCAGTTTAAGAGCGGCACGGCCTTGTTTGGCAAGGACGGTGCCTTTCACCGCGTGTTGGAAGATTTCCTTAATGCAGCTCTCGAAGGAGAGATGGAGAACCATCTTGAGGCAAGCAAACCTTTGAATAAAGGCAATCGTCGTAACGGCAGAATGTCCAAGGAGGTTCAGACAGAATATGGTGCTGTCAACGTTGAGACCCCTCGAGACCGTGAAGGATCATTTTCCCCAGAGATAGTAAGGAAACGTCAGACCATCCTGGCAGAAGGCCTCTCAGATAAGATAATCAGTCTTTATGCAACCGGGCAGAGCATGCAGGAAATCAGCAATTTCCTGGAAGAAAACTATGGAACCAAACTGTCTAAGGAGACCATCAGCAACATCACAGACAAGGTATGGCCGGAGATTAAGTCCTGGCGTTCTCGTTCGCTTGATTCCATCTATCCGATAGTCTGGATGGACGCTATTCATTACAAGGTACGTGATGATAGCGGTGCCACAGTCAGCCGTGCTGTGTACAATATCATCGGCATCAGTAAGGATGGATACAAGGATTTGCTCGGTATGTATGTAACTCACAGTGAAGGTGCCAACTTCTGGCTTAATGTACTGACAGACCTTCAGAACCGGGGCATTCAGGATATTCTCATCGCCTGTGTCGACGGCCTTACAGGCTTCCCCGAGGCCATTCAGAGCGTGTTTCCACAGGCAGATATCCAGCTTTGCATTGTGCACCAGATACGCAACTCTGTTAAGTATGTTGGCAGCAAGCATCAGAAGGAGTTTCTCAAGGAGCTCAAACTTGTCTATGCGGCTCAGACCAGGGAAGGTGCGGAGGTAGCTCTCGATGACCTCGACAAGAAATGGGGTGAGCAATATCCTATTGTCATTAAGTCATGGCGTGACAAGTGGGATAACCTCACCAGCTATTTTCAGTATACGGCTGCTATCCGTCGCATCATCTACACGACCAACACGGTGGAAGGTTACCATCGTCAGATCCGTAAGATTACAAAGACCAAAGGAGTGTTTCCAAGTGATGCTGCATTGGAGAAACTGGTGTATCTGGCATACCGCAATATCAAGAAGAAATGGACAATGCCATTGGCAAATTGGGGACAGAGTGCGCAACAATTAGCAATAAAATTTGGGGATAGGTTCCAGATTATGTAACTTCGCAGCTGTGACTTTCTCCTCATCTGTAAAACGCGATTAAAAATCGCATTCCCCATCTGAGGTTAAGGCCTAACGAGCTGAGAGCCTATGACACAGTTCAGTTGACGCACCCGTGACATTTCATTTGGAACGCAATATCTGGATAGAATTTCAGCCAAATAAAGAAAAGTATCAAGTGTCTCACAGGTACTACGAAGTAAAAAGGTTTTTGCCTGATTAAAGTCCTGACCTATAAAATGCTGTTTTAAAAACAGGAAATGTCATTGAAACATTTAAAATTCGTTGCTGCCAGATTGATGCGAATCCCAGTAGAATCTGTTGCAACTTAAATTTTTAATGCTAAACGAATCCATGCTTTTTTCTGAGCTTGATTCTACGTTAGTTATCTTGAAATAAGTCATAAACTCCGACGGAAGCATTAAATGGGTGATTTCTAATAACTGCAACTTGTTAAATCCCCAACTTTACGGGCTGAGCCTTAAAAAGCTTTTACAAAAGTAATAGAACACTGATCTAGTTCCGTTTTAATAGGCCATTTTACTCAATAAATTTTATCATTGCAATAATATGAGATCTAATATCTCATTCAGGAAAAAAGACTATTAAAAATGTGTACTTCATAGATTGTTATCTTGAAGGAGAAGCTATTTAATTTTTGATTAAAATGAACAATACAATGATGGAGGATAAATCTTCTTCATTTTGAAATAATAAAAAAATCTCATTTTGTTTAGCTTTGAATGATTTTTGTACTACCTTTGTAAGTAATAGAGACCATTTTAGTGGTGAGTTTTTAATGATTTTAAATAAAGATATAAATGGATAATCAAAACAACAAAGAAGTGCAAATAGACATTAGCAATGAACTGGAAGACGGTGTTTATTCGAATCTAGCCATTATTACTCATTCCAGTGCTGAATTCGTACTTGATTTTTTGCGTATTTTACCAGGAAAGCAAAAGCCAAAAGTTGCATCAAGGGTAGTTATGGCTCCTGAGCATGCAAAACGAGTACTATTAGCTCTTAGAGATAATGTTGCAAAATATGAGGAAGCTTTTGGGCCGATTGATATGCATGAACAGGGTCCTCGTACGGTTGCTCCCTTTAAAGTTCCTAAAGGGGAAGCTTGATTTTATTCCCATATTCCTGGAATTAAGGCGCCGCAGAAAGGGCAGTAGGCTTGTTGAAGATTATTTCGTACAATTTTAAAGTGGTTCCTTTTGATGAGTAACTTCCCGCATGAGGGACATATGGTGTTTTCTCCTTCACATTCACTTACATTTCCTAAGTATACAAAATTCAAACCACAATTGAGTGCAATTTCTTTGGCTCTGAGCATACTAGATAGCGGTGTCGGTTTAATATCTTGGTTGAGATATGAAGGGTAAAAACGGCTGAAGTGAAGAGGAACGTTTTCAAATCCATTCGTAGCTAACCAGTAACACATCTTCGAAATCAAAAGATTTGAATCATTAAATGATGGAATGAGTAAATTCGTAATTTCGATCCAAACGTTTTCTGCTTTTAAAGTTTCAAGAGTATGGAGTACGGGATATAGGCTGCCGTTACATTGATAACGATAAAGTTTATCATCAAAGCATTTTAAATCAATGTTTGCTGCATCCAATACTTTGCAAAGTCTAAGAAGAGGCGCTTCAAGAACAAAACCTGCAGAAACCATGACGTTGCGGATGCTGCACGAATGTGCTAAAGTTGCGGTGTCATACATGTATTCATAAAATGTGAGTGGTTCTGTATAGGTATAAGCAATCGAGGGATAAGAATGACGCTGTGCAGTGTTTACTAATTCTTCCGGAGTAACATTCCGACATGGAACATCGTTTGTATCTGCTTGTGAGATTTCTGCATTTTGGCAGTTTTTACATTTGAAGTTGCAACCAGGAGCAGCTACAGAGAGGGTTTTAGTCCCGGGAAGAAAATGCAGTAGTGGTTTCTTTTCAATAGGATCTATGGCGAGTGCGCATGCATGGTTATATGATTCGGCCAACAATAAACCATTGCGATTGACGCGACTGTGACAAAGACCATGTTGGTCTTTACTCAAGAGGCATTGATGAGGACAGAGTTCACAACGAATCTTTCTGTCCTCTTTTTTCCAGTAGAGTGCTTCGCGATTATTCATGAAAAACAATGGCTTCATAAGTGTAAAGTTGTGCTGTACGCCATTCATTGGGTTTTAACCCCGCCTTTTCTTGCGCGCAATGTTCTAAAAACTGTTCTTTTGTCCATCCTGTTTCTTCTGCGACTTGAGGTAAATAGGTCCCACCACAGTTCCCCTTTAAAATATAAATGCCTTGTTTTCCTAATTGAAATTCATTTGGAGAATAAATACGTTTTAGAGGAGTTAAAACAGAAATTTCAATATTTGTTTCTGGTAATTCTGCTGCTTCTAAGGGACTAAATCTTCTATCTTCAAAAGCAGCTGCAACAGCCATCTCAATTACAACTTGAAAAAGGGGCTCTTTTTCTCCAAATCGTCCAATGCAGCCGCGTAATTTGTTTGAGCGACGTAAAGTGACAAAAGCCCCACAGTGCTCTTTTAGTACTGTACTGATGGTGGTTGTGTCTATTTTAGCTTGTTCGTTACCGCTCAGTCTTTTTTCTATGGCTTGTCGAGCAAGTGAAAGCAATGTTTTGCGGTCATTTGATGACAAAATGAATTTTGTTTCTGGACGATAAATTGCAAAGGAATGATAACCAACAACTTCATTATGATTGCCGTAAGGTGAATCACCAGAATTCTTATAATCTAAGTGTTTTATGTTGAAATCATTGTTTTCCAACATGGAAAGTAAAATGTAGATTCCAGCTTGTCCACAGGCGCTTGTTACAAGGTTTTTAATATTTGCATTACGATTTTGGGCTAATGCACGTATAAATTCAGTTGGAGAACCTTTTTCAATTGCACTTCCAGTAGAACTGTCGGCCTTGATAGCATCATTGTAATTGGGATAATGAGAAAAATCGCTGCTGATAACAAAAAGATTGTGTTCATTAAAATAAGGTTGTAAGGCCTTTGAAATATCGCGCAAAGTATCTGTGGATTCAGTACCTATTATAATAGGTACAATGGGTGGTGTCTCTTTTAATCTGCTTTGTAGAAATGGTAACTGTACTTCTATGCAATGTTCTTGTTTGTGAGCATTTGGTGTACAGTTAAAAAATGAATATTTGTTGATAAGCAATTGGCATAGTTTTGTATCAACGGGGACTTTTCCAAGCGGAGTCTGATAAAAGTCAAAACCCGAATTTATCGAAGCTCCATCCACAAATGCTTTGTGCGCCGGTCCAAGCAGAAAAATGTGGTCATAATGCGCATTTGGCGAAATTTGTGCAAATGCCGTGGCAGCCACTTGTCCAGAAAAGATATAGCCCGCATGTGGCACAATAATGGCAGCTAACTTGCTATCTGGTACATAAATAGTTGATGCTGATTTAAAGTATTGAAAAAGTTCGTCTTGTAGTTCTTGCTTTTGAGCAGGATAAAATGATCCTGCAACGGCCATTGGTCTTATCTTGTCATCCGATTTTTTATCAGATGACATCACAAATGTATGATTCATATTCATTCCCTTTTTTAAATCCGCTTTGTGAGTCATATAAACTGTTTCCTGCGGACAATTCATTGTTATCATGATTAATGGTTATACTTTAAGAAAATCTCGAAAATATAGAAGAAAACATTTTAGCAGAATCTCAAAGAGTATATTTTTTGAAATATTCGGTTAGGGATGCGCGCGCTTCTTCTAATTTTTCGGCCCACAGTTTTATGGAATTTTGTCCGACAATATCTGTGATGTATTTAATAGAAATGAATGGAACACCTTCTGACCGACAGGCTAGTAATTCTGCAAAACTCTCCATATCAAAAACATCACCATGCGCATGTAACTCCGTCGTTACAAAATAGTCTCCAGTGTTTACAATAAAATCGTTTTTCCAAACTTCTTTATTTTTTATGATCGACGGGAAACTGTTTTTATAAGCATTGTTTTCGCAATATTCGTAGACAATGTCAGGAAGTTCCGTCTGTGCAAAATCGCGGTCTTCGAAATGTGTGCTGACAATGATATCACCAATGGCGTGCGTAAGTGTACCGGCTGACCCAATGTTGATGACGATGTCAGGGTGCTCTGATAAAATGGCTTTTGTCACCGCAATGGCTGCGCATGCTTTTCCAATTCGAGATACGATAGGAATGATCTTGCAGTTCTCCCATTCCACTTGAATCACTTCTTCTGGCAGTGCAAAAATCATCAATACTTTTTTCATCTCCTATGTTTAATTGTGCTTGTAGCGTGACAAATATAGCAAAAAAGAATGCATCCAGAGTAATTGGATGCATTCTAAATTAGAAAAATATACTAGAATACTAGTTACTTCTCAATAGTAGAAATACTGACGCGGTTCCAGTCCGGTTCGCTAAACATGTTACCAACTCCTTGTCCTTCAGCTTGAATGCGGCTGGAGGAAATGTGATATTTATTGGTTAAGATAGCTTTAACAGCTTCTGCACGATCTTTAGCCAATTTGGCATTAATGGCTGTGCCTCCTTCTGGAGAAGCGTAGCCTTTGATAATAACACGGGAGTCTTTATGATTCTTTAAATAGGTGGCAATGCGCTCAACATTTGGAAACTGAGAACGATCTATCATTGATTTACCTTGAGCAAATGTAACAACAGACTCCAATTCATTATTCGTTTTTGTTTCCCTAATTACTTGTGGAGCTTTGTTTCGACAGTCGTTAAGTTGTTCTTGAAGTGTTTTGATGGCTTCTTGTTTGCCTGTCAATTGAGAATTTTTATGATTAATGTCGTTTCGTAAATCGTTGATTTTTGCGTTCAGTCCGTCTACTTCAGCCTGGTCATAAAGATGTGCAATCTTGAAATTGTGAGTTCCATTGCTATTGCAGAATTTATAAGTAAAACCTGCTGTGATTTCAAAAGCAGAATGGTTAATGTCGTTTTTTAAATCGTTATATTTCGAGTTACTAGGGGTTCCGGCATAATGGCCGCCTTCTAGGTTCCAAGTTACGGCAGGTTTAATGTTGAATTGCAAAGCTTTTGAAAGATTGAAATTGAAACTTAAACCGCTCTTCATATCTGCAAAATTGAGGTCATCTCTGTTTACATAGAATTCATGTCCCCAACCAAGTCCCCAGAAAGCAACCACTTCCAACGGGCGTGGGCTTCCTTTATATTGGCTGAAAAGATTATTCAGGTTAAAGTAGTTCAAAATGTTTACGGTTAAGCCATCGAAGGCATTTGCGCTGTATCTTCCTGTCAATGTTTTCCCATTGATAATTGAAGCACCTTCAATGCCTAAACCATAGATCGGAGTAATCTGTTTTGCAAGTGTAAGATTTACAGTAGGACGCATGCTATTGAAAAATGCATGACCTTTCATGGGTGTATAAGCACCTCCTGCGACACCAAGAGACCAATTGTCAAAAAGTTTACTTCCTTCTACGGTTTCTCGTGCACTTGCGCTAGTCACCATGGCTGCACAAAAAACGAAAATCATAAAAATTTTTTTCATTGTTGTTTGTTTTTATGAATCGATCGACGATTCTAAGTTAATGATGATATTTCATTTCTCTGAAAATGGCATTTTAAGCAGATAAAAATAGTTTAATATATTTCAAAATGCATTGTTTGCCTCTTACTCGCTTTCTTGCGTATCATTGATGAGTGATGAAACAGTCATCTAATTTGGACGCAAAGGAAAAACTTTTTTCTATATTCTCCAAATTTTAACTGCTTTTTTGTCCGCAATAAATTTGTTGCGACACGTTTTTTGTAATGATTTATAAAAAGAAACGTCCTGGAGACCTTCTAATCTATAGCAATGTCGTGAGAAAATGCGACAGATTAATTCCTGTTTGAAGGTAAGAGCCTATTTGTAAATAAAATATAAAGGAGAAATTTTGCTCGATTGTTTTGATCGATCTAAGTATCTTTGTACAAAATCAAAAAATATTTTCAAATGAATAAACACGTTTTGTCGGGATTATGCACCCTTTCTATAATAATTATTTTAGGCCTTAATTCTTGTGGAAATTTGAACGGAGGTGCTGGCACCAATAGGATAGCTTTTGACAGTGTAAAGGTAGATACTATAGTGGCATTGAGTTCGGATTCCTTGGCTCCCAAGTGTACATTAAAATTAAGTATACATTATGCAACGGGTGCACATGCAGAACAAATTAATCATGCACTTATGCTTTCCGGAATTTTGAGTAATGATTATTATAAGGTGGATTCCATACAGAATGTTTCTGTTCCTGATGCAGTAAAGGAATTGGTGAATAAGACCATTTCAGGTTATAAAAAAGATTATAATCAAATTTACAAACAGGATCGTTCTTCTATGTCTCTCAATTATGAACTGGACATCACTACAAAAGTTCGAAAGGGACGAGAGGGCGTGGAAAACTATTTGGCTGATATATATGTCTATACTGGTGGCGCTCACGGACAGAGTGTTTCGATTCTACGTAATATTGATGTGAAAACAGGGGAACTTCTTACAAAAGAAAAGATTTTTGCGGGTCATTCCGAAAATGCGATTAATGCGCTTATTGTAAAAGGCCTTGCAAAGCATTATGGGGTTAGAGGATTGAAAGAACTGCAAGACAGTACAAGTGTGTTTGCTTTTATGGAACCATATGTTCCAAATGATTTCCTTATGGAAAAAGATAGTGTGCGTTTTGTTTATAGCACGGATGAAATTGCCTGCCATGCGGCAGGCCCGCAAGAAGTCGCCGTGTCATATAAGGATTTGGGTAAACTACTGAAAAAATAGATCGAAATTTCAGAAACTTAAACCGCCGAATTTGTTTCCGGCGGTTTTTTGTGGTTCAGTTGGTAAAGTTGGGGATTTAACAAATTGCGGTTATTAGAAACCACCCATTTAATGCTTCCGTCGGAGTTCATGACTTATTTCAAGATAACGAAAGCAAAATCTAGCTCAGAAAGAGTATGGATTCGTTTAACATTAAAAATTTAGGGAACAACAGATTCTACTTGGACTCCGCATCAATCTGACAGAGCGAATATTAAAAGCTTCAATTATATTCCCTATTTTTAAAACGGGTGCGTCAACTGAACTGTGTCATAGGCTCTCAGCCCGTTAGGCCTTGACCTCAGATGGGGAATGCGATTTTTAATCGCGTTTCACAGATGAGGAGAAAGTCACAGCTGCAAAGTTACATAATCTGGAACCTCTCACCAAATTTTATTGCTAATTGTTGCGCACTCTGTCCCCAATTTGCCAATGGCATTGTCCATTTCTTCTTGATATTGCGGTATGCCAGATACACCAATTTCTCCAATGCAGCATCACTTGGAAACA
>JAQVXN010000452.1 GCA_028709135.1 Bacteroidaceae bacterium
TACCATTAAACTGTTCCAGAGGATCAACTTCCTTCGTAACTTCTATCGCCGGCCCGGCAGATCCAAGCCAGTAATTTATAGTTCCGCCCTTCCCCTCAATTCCGCGCATTACTTCACGGGAACCAGGCTCTTTTTTATCGGTAACATGATATATTTGTGACTCTTCCATGAAAACTTCAAATGCAACTATCTTATCCGAGACATATTCACCCATATCACCTATGACAAAAAGCTTTTTCCCTTGCTTTTTCATCTCGAATGTTTTTTCTCCCTCGCCATGTTCACCATTTCCATCATCATCGTATAGAACTGTAACAGTATCAATATCATCTGTGTCTTCCACATGTAGATGAATACTAGTACTCTTCCCCGCCATAGCAGGTATATTTGGTACGAGTATCATCAGCAGCGCTAAAACCCACGAAATAATCAGCGTTAATTTTCTCCTCATTCTTTAAACACCTCTTTATAAGATTATTTCTTACTTATTCTAGAGGTAAGCGCTCTATTTTCAGCCTCGTTTTTAAGGAAAAACGTGGTTAACCTTTTCTGCAAACTACACAGCACTTATCCACTCTTTGACATCTGGTAAAGGGAGTTGACTTCATCAATGCTTAGATCCAGAACCTTTGAAAGTTTTTCCGCGTTTTCAAGGGACATCCTCCTTTTGCCTGACAAAAGCATACTGCAGTAGCATTCGGAAATACCAAGAAATTGTGCTGTTTCCTTCAATGTCAGTTTTTTTTCCAATCTGGCTTCTCTTAGGGTCCTTATACAAATCATCTCCCTCTTGTAAATTATTGCAGCTATACATGGATTTGCATAATGCAAACTTCTGTGACAACTTTTAACTCTACCGCTTATTTACAAGCTTTCCAAAAACTAAACTTTTGTCCATCTGCCTAAATCAGTTGATTTCAATATAGATATGTTACTTTTTCCATTTTACAATATGCGTTATTTTATGAATATAATATATAACATACTTTACAGTTTGTCAACAAATTATTTGACAACACGCAATGTTAATTTTTATTGCCGTGGACAAATATAAGCAAATCACTTATTATGGATGTTAGTGATTGATTTGCGCAAAGGGTCGGAGATTACAGACTCTTAGTCCGCAGCATTGGCCATTGGAAATATTTTCTTCACTTAGCTTACATGCACTCTTTAGTGATCCTGCTTTTGACTGCCAGTCCCAAACAATTTCACTTTACTTATTTACTTTTAGCAATCAGAACAATATAATCCTCTATTCGACAGTTAAAAAATAAAAAAAGAGCGAAACTGGCTTAAACAGCGGCTTCGCTCCTATTTGTTGGTATGTGAAAATGTTGTATGGAACACCTCTTATAAAATTTTTTTTATTTTTTTATTCAGCTCCTTTGGTTGATAATATTTCTTGTCCAATCCTAAGCCATACAGACCGTTCAATGCCGTACATACCTGGCTTCCTCGGTATGCTGCTGTATAGTACATGTCCTGCGAGTTCGATACATTCATATTTTTCAATGTATCCAGAATGTTATCTGTTGTGAAGTGCGTGCCATACTGGTCCAATTTACATTCTAATAATCGGTAGATTAATAATGCGGTGTAACAAACTATAAAGTGTGCGATAATACGGTTTTTCTTACTGTGGTATACGGGCCTTGCGCTGAAGTTGGTTTTAAGAATCCGGAAACAATCCTCAATCTTGTAGCGTTGCGAATTGATGTTCAAGATGTCCTTTGCGTCATCATCCAAGTTAGTAGCCAGCGCATAGTATCCGTCATATTTTTCTTCTTCGTCAATAACGGACTGGTCAATCTCGTAATGGTCGACAGCCTCCTCCCCGTCCTTCGTCACCGACGTCCTTTTAATGAATCTTATAACATCGTGAGAACCCTTTTTTACCTCCCCCACATCCCGATACTTAAGAATGTTCCGGGCGCGTTCAATTTGGGCGTTTCTTATATGCCGCTGATATTCCATCGCTTTTCTGGAGAAAGTGATTATGATGCGTTGCTTCAGGACTGCCTTTGACTTTACTTTTTTGGTTTTCCCATTCTTCAGGACTATTTCCTCATACAGCCCCAAATCTACGGCGTTTTCAACATCCAAAACTTTATAGGCAAAATCGTTGTACAAGGGGAGATTCTTTTTGTCAAAGCGGTCGAAATCCTTCATATGTTTAATTGTAACGGGGGTATCGTCCGATAACAGCCTGTAGTCATAGTCATTAAATACCGCTTGTTTCAGCGTTCTGGACAGCTTTTTGATGGATTGGGTGACAATGAAGGCTCTGCCGCCCATGGAGTTGTATTGCCTGATGCTGAAGGAGCCAAGCCCGGCGTCCGCGCAGTAGATAAACCGCTCGCCACCGAACATCTTTGTGATTTTCTTCTCCAAAGGAATGGCACATTTTTGTTCGTTGTCGGATCCGGAATTGATACACATTGATATAGGGATGCCATTGCCGTCCATGAACAGCCCCATTTGGGCAAGGGGAAGGGGCTGGTGCTGCTTGGAAGGACCATACT
>JAQVXN010000453.1 GCA_028709135.1 Bacteroidaceae bacterium
CCTTGATAATAAATTGGATCTCATACATCAATATATAAACTTGCAGAAAAAAGCTGTCGAGATTGCCAAGGTTCAGAAACTAGCCGATGCTGATACAGAACTTGCAGTAGAAAAATTTGAGGCAGAGCTGGCTAAAGCCCGTTCTGACGAATACACTCTTCATCAAGATATTACAGAGAGTGAAAATTCACTCAATCTGTTGCTTGGACGGTATCCTACTAAAATAGAACGTAATAAGTCGGCTTTTCTTTCTGCTAATCTACAAAAGGTAATGACTGGTTTACCATCTGAACTCCTGAATAATCGGTCTGATATTCGTGCTGCAGAGCATGAACTTGCTTCGGCAAAATGGAATGTTGATGCAGCACGAAAAGAATTTTTGCCATCGTTCAACATATCGGCATCACTTGGGTTGGATGCCTTCAATCCAGAATATCTTACACGGATCCCTAAATCGTTGGCATTCAGTGTGCTTGGCGGACTCACCGGACCTCTTATTAATCGTAAGGCCATTCAAGCTAATTTTCAAACAGCAAATGCACAGCAAATAGAAGCCTTATGTGAATACGATAAAACGCTACTCACGGCCTATTCGGAAGTGTGTACGCTGATGTCAAAAATTAAAAACCTTGATCAATACTACAAGTTAAAGGAAGAGGAATCTCATAAACTTGATCTGTCTATCAATATAGCCAACCAGCTTTATCTTAATGGACGTTCTTCATATCTTGATGTATTAATGGACGAGCGCGATGCCTTGGATGCTAAGATGGAGCTGTTGGAGGCCAAGGCACAGCAGCTTTCCTGTATGATTGACATCTATCGCTCTCTGGGCGGAGCACAAAGTCCTTTGGATATATCTGGGAAAAAAGAATGAATTATTTTGTTCTGCATTCAATTTACTCCTTTTTTATATAAAACTATATGTATGATGGATAAAAAAATATTGATGGCAGAAGATGAGGAGAATATTTCTGACTTTGTAAGTCGTGGCCTTTCAGATTTTAATTATGCTGTTACAGTGGTTAATAATGGTCTTGATGCATGGAAAAAGCTTGAGGCTGGTGAAATTTTCGACCTTGTGATGCTCGACATTCGGATGCCGAGAATGACTGGTTTGGAAGTCTGTCAGAAAATTCGGGAACATTTCGGTTATGAAATACCAGTATTAATGTTAACAGCTCTTGATACTACTGATGATATTGTGATGGGGCTGCATGTTGGAGCTGATGACTATATCGTAAAACCATTTAGGTTTATGGAACTGCTTGCCCGTATTCAGGCAATACTCCGACGATCAGACGCAACTAGATCAAACCATATGCTTGTGTATGGTGACTTGCATCTTGATTCCATCTCCCATAAGGCAATTAGAGGCACACATAAAGTAGATTTGAGTATCAAGGAATACCGTCTACTGGAATATATGATGGAACATCATGGTGAAATACTTTCTCGTCGTCAGTTACTAAAAGATGTATGGAATAAGGATTTTAATACCAATACAAATATTGTTGATGTTTATGTGAGATATCTCCGTAATAAAATAGACGAGGACTTTAGTCAGAAACTTATTCACACGGTCGTAGGAACAGGCTACTGTTTGCGTACAGAATCGCAATAAATCTAAAAATCGATAAAAATTAGTAGAAAGATTCCGACTATTTATTTGTTGATTACTACTGGTTTTATACTAATAACGCGGATAATATTCTATTTTTTTTAGATTATACTCAAAATCTATACTACAAATATGTGGAAGAGAAGGCTCATACTGTAGCTAAAGAGAAATTTTCGATTGATGAAGTGGATTCTGCTACATATCAGAATATTGTGTTACGTCGTAAAAATTCGATACCTACATCTAATGAACTGCTTATCAATCTGTCCAATCGAAAAGTAGCCGAGAAGCAGCTTTCTGATTATCTGGATAGTAAACAAATGAAAAGCCTTTTCAATGGAGAAACTGTAAATTTTGAAAAGGGACAAGAAGTTGGTACTTCTTTCATTTATTATGATACACGAGAAATTTGCTGTAGTTGTGTTTAGTCGTAATCGTTATGGGGAAGACATCGGTGAAGCACTCGGATGGGCAATTTTGGTAAATAATTTTGAAGCTGTCCAGTTATTCTAACAAGTGATGTAAAAGTTCTCGTTATTGTACCTGAGACTAATTTCAAAATCAATTCTTTTTCTTTGGTTGTTTCGTAAACCTGTAAATGACGTGAAACATCAAATAGCGAGGCAAAGCGTTATAATAAGTATCTGATCGGCCTTGCGAATCCATGGAATATACCCGATTGCTTAAATTGTGAAGAATATCAAAACCATCAAACGAAAGAGTCAGATTAGTCTTAGGTATTTGTTTGGATAAACGTGCATTCCATACCAGGTCGTTTGTATTAGCCTGCTTGTCTACATAACCACGACGACTATACATTGTGATATCTGTTGAAAGTTGGAAACCGAAAGGGAGTGCAAACAATCCAGTGAGGCCATAATTAAAATCACAAAGTGTAA
>JAQVXN010000044.1 GCA_028709135.1 Bacteroidaceae bacterium
TTCCAAATGTAGCTTCAATCTCATTGCGCTCTCCAAGAGCTCTTTTCTTGTCTTGTGCGTTCTTGTCATTTTCCTCTTTAGAGGGTCTTCCCAATGGATGATTGAAACATTCTATATGATGTTCTTTGAGATAATTGCGATTTTCCCGTCCCAGATACAGCTTGTCTGCCTGAACCTCGGATGGCAGCATATCGAAGCGCTTTAGGTATAGTTCTATCTGTGCGGTAAGGTCAACTGACTCATTGTAGGCATCCCAGCTAAAGTGGTCAACATAAGTGTAGCCTTTTACAATGCTCGCTCCTATCTTCGTCCCAAACTCCACCTTCGCCTTGGCCTTGCCACAAACGATCGGACGCAGGTGTGGTTGGTATATGCTGATAATTCGATCGGCACAACTTCTGAGACCTTATTGGAAGATCATCTTTTGCTGATCAAACATTTTGAAGACAGCCTGTAGATATTTGTTGTCATGCCGGCTGAAACACTTTAGAAAAGCAAGCAAATTATTTATTCTGGCAAAATTCTTAACTATGTAGCTGTATTTATCGAAATAAATAAATCTATTTTTGTCAAAATATCGAAGTTAAATACTAAATATTTTGGTATTTATCGAAGTTTTATTATCTTCGCAGCAATTAAAATTGCAGATATATGGATTCAATTAAATTACTAACGGTGTTCGCTGATCAGAAAGAAGAACTACAGAATAATGATATGACTCAGTTGTGTACGAGATTAGAAGAGAAACAATTGTCTCTGACAAGTAATCTCGCCCAAGTCGTAATTGGTGTCAGAAGAAGTGGGAAGTCAACGCTATGTGAAAAGTTCATTCGCCAAAACAGAATTGAATTTGCATACGTTAATTTTGATGATGACCGTTTGGTAAATTTGGAATCAGAGGATTTTGATCATGTTCTTGATGCTCTATATCAAATATACGGAGATTTCAAGTATCTGTTTTTGGATGAGGTTCAGAATATAACAGGCTGGCAATTATTTGTCAATAGGATGCTCCGTCAGAAGGTACATCTGTTCGTTACAGGTTCCAATTCTAAATTGTTAAGTAGCGAATTAACCACCTATTTGACAGGGCGGTACAACAAAGTAGAACTCTATCCGTTCTCGTTTTCTGAATATAGTATGATGAAAAAGGTAGAACTCAAATCCTTGTCCACAAAATCAAGAGCTTTGAGAAAGAGAGCACTCAATGAATATTTGTTGGATGGTGGTTTTCCTGAGCTGATGAACGAAAAAAACAAGCGAGGATATATAGAGGCTCTCCTCAATTCTATCATCAAGAATGATATAGCCAAAAGATTTAAGGTGAGATATGTGGAGGTGTTGCGTCGATTGACAGAGCACCTCTCTGACAATTTCTGTCAGGAGTTTGTTGCGTCAGAACTTGCTAAAACATTTGGAGTTTCCGACCATACCATTGAGAATTATTATTCATATCTGAAGGAAGCATTTCTGTTACAAGGCATCCATAAGTTTTCTTATAAGAGCAAAGAACGGATCCGTAGTGAAAAAGTGTATGTCGTAGATGTGGCTTTTGTTTCAGAAAGGGATAGCACTTTCTCTACTGAAAATCTTGGTTGGAGATTGGAAAACGTTATTTATATAGAACTTCTCCGTCGCTTTCGCCCTCAATATGCAGATGTCTTTTATTATCGTGACCAACAATGTGAAGTTGATTTCTTAATAGCCAAAGAGGGAAAGGTTAAGCAATTGATACAAGTATCTTATGATATAAGTTCAGAGAAAACGCTAAGACGAGAGATTAGTGGACTTGTAAAAGCTGCAGAAATGTTCAAATGCGAGAATCTTCTCCTTATAAACTTCGATACCGAGCAAGATGTTGAGAAAAAAAATCATACGATTCACATTGTACCAGCGGCAGAATGGCTTTCTCAAAACAGATAGTATTGGAGCAATAATATGAAGTAATATGCAAACTACGAAGGAATAGCTTTATGAATGAACAAAGAATCTTTCCCTGACTCTCCAGCCATGAGGTGCTCATCACTCCAGCCCGAAAGGATAGCTTTATTAAATTGTTTATTTTAGTTGCCATATTGTAATAATTATATTTGCAAATATAATAATAAAATAAACAGCATCTAAATTATAATGAGTTTTTCTGTATTTATCAAGTCAAAATATCTGTATTACTTTATTTTATATGAGTATTTGCAATACTTTTATATACATTTCTGTTGAAATGATGAATGATTCTCTACTCAAGGTACTTTGTTAATGTAGGCATCGGATAAATATAGTATTGTAAAATACACGCTTCGTCCCTTAAGAGGTTGGTATTTTATTTTGTAATAAAAAACACTCCTGAATGGATAACTGATTATATTTTCCTGTGGCAAAGAGTTGCTGTTGTCACCGCGTAAACGATAGATTTTGAAACTCTAAGATTAAAAGTTGATTATTCTGTTTCATTTTTGCAGGGTCTCAACCTTCTTTTTTGATGAGTTTCAAAAATAATTCATCAATAAGGTGGTAAGTTTAGATTAAAATGTTTAAACTTGCAAATAGTTAACAAGAATACGATGAAAAGTGAAAGGCTGTTTGATAAAATCTATTAAAAGCATGAAAACGAAGCTATTTCCATTTAAACTTAAAGAAGCAGAGATAGACCCTGCTGCTTACGCTGCGATGTTGAATAAATGGAGAGATTTTAGTTATTTCCAACCGTTTTTAGGGAATACTTGTTTTGTTCTAGATTATTTGAAGCATGAAGTCGTTTTCTTCGCTGATGGCAATCGTTCTTTTATGACTGATCCCAAAGAGGCTGAAATCTGTTTAAGCAAATATTCGCTGCCTCAAAATGAGCGGGAAATGGCCCTTTGTCATTCTCGTCTCGCAGGAGTGCAGTGGCTTCGAGAAAATGGCTGCAAGGATTACAATCAATTTTGTTTCTTCCATTTTACCAACATTCGAAAAGAGGGTTATCAGAATGATTCCTTTATCGTGATTAAAGGCCAGATTTTGTTGGCGACCTCTCGCGGTGTACCATATTTGTCTTTGTTTACGGTGTTTCAAAGCCATGATCGGCAGTCGCATCGTGACAGCTTAATGGATATGGAAAAGAAGAAATTATATTGCAATGTTAAGGATAATGAATGGACTCCATTTGAGGTCAAAAATATTTCTTTGGAAGAAAAGCAAATATTGAATCTTTTGGCTGAGGGATGCTCCATGCAGGAAGTTGCACATTTGTTGGGGATAAACTATCATTCGTTAAGATCAAAAATTCAGAGGTTGGAACGTTATTTTGAAGAAAATAATGTGAGGAGTTTACTGTCTTTGATGAAGATTCTCAGATTGATGTAGGAATTCTCTTTCACGAAGCTTTAAACAATAAGCTGTTCGAGAAACCGTTCCTAAATGACGACTTGCTTTTAATGGTATAATAGAATCTTTGTGTGTTTCGAATAATCAGGAAACAGTGTTGGACGTCAACTTTCTCTTTTTTTTCAGGGATTTGCAATGCGTGGTGTGAACCGCAAAAGTTGGGTAAAAACAATTTCAGAAAAAAAAGAGCTGTTCCATTGGAGAAAAACTGAAAGGTATTAAGTTCCGGACTTTGGGAAATGATGTTTATAAAAGTAGACAGAATGGATAGGATAAACGCTGCTTTTATTGTAATCGATAGTTTTACTTGTTTTGCAACATAAAATTAACAAAGTTTGACTTGAAATGCATACAAATGTATGCAAAATTGTTTGTTTTTGTGATGCAACGTAGACGGATTTATTTATATTTTTGCAAAAACTAATTAAGACACTAATGAAAAACATTCAGGATACAATTACCATCATGCTTCCCGCCTATAATTCCGAGAAGACCATTGCAGCATGCATAGACAACCAATTGACAGGATTAGAGGTTGATAAATTGGTGTATAAAAAGTTGCGCATATCGATGATTTTAAATAATTTAAAAGCGAATAATCTTCTAAATTGGAATTATCATATGCACGACTTATATGCAATATTTGTAAAAATTCTTGAGATATGCAAGGATTTCTTCAATGAGAAGGGAAATATCTCTCGAGTGGGTTTAGTACGCAAATTTTCAGTCATAGAAGTAATGGCCCTGAGTTTTACTGCTGAAATACTGAGCATTGATAGAGAGAACTTTCTGTTATATAAATTGGAATACTTCTGGTCTAAGATATCTAATCTTATATCTTGTCGACAGTTTAATGATAGTAATAAGTATGTTTCAACGTCTGCTGTGTCTATACGAAAACAAGTAGCTATGAGAATAGGGGGTAAAGAGAATTATTTTTGCATTGATTTCAAACCTGTTGAAGTATGTCGTTGGGTAGGGAGTAAACGTTGTAAGATGGGAACTGATTCCAAAACATTGCTTGACTTTGGGTATTGTGCTTCACAAGGGAAATATTATTACGGATATAAATTACATACTCTGTGGGGTTTAAGCGGAACTGTTTATCCATACTATCTGACAAAAGCCAGTGCCCACAACATTCATTATTTGCAGGATGTAAAATACGAATATCAGGATTGCAGTATTTTCGGGGACCGAGTGTATATCAGCAAGGAGGAACAGCTTGATCTTTTTAAAACTGCTAGCATTAGATTGGAAGTTTCATATAGAATCAACAAAAAGGATTGGAAACCACAGTTTATATCATTTGTCAAGGCAAGGAAAAGAATAGAAACCGGTTTTTCACAACTTGCAGATCAATTTATGATGATTCGAAATTATGTTAAACAGACGGATGGCTTATTTGCCAGAGTAATCCGCAAAATTACTGGATTTACCTTCTTGCAATACATCAATTTTATTCATAACAGATCTATCGGAAGAATTAAATTCGCCCTGATTTAGTTCTGCTAATGTGTTACTAATATTTTTATAAAAAATAAACCATGCATTATATACCACGATTAACAGTTCTTATTCCGTTCCTTAATGAACGAGAAGAAGTTGTGATAACTGTTAAGGAGATTCGCCGGACTGAGGGTAATAAGGTCCATATTATTACTTTAAATGATCATTCTGATGGAGATTTTGATTATGAGGATAAATTAAAACCTTATGATGTATTCTACATGTGTAATAAGAAAACTCTTGGTAGTGCACAATCGAGGGATATATGTGTAGAGTCATGCAAGACTCCGTATTTCCTTTTTCTGGATGCTCATATGCGTTTTTATGAAAACGGTTGGGCTGAACGTTTAATAAAACTATTAGATGAGAACGACCGTCAATTACTTTGTAGTCAGACTAGAGTGTTGTCTAAAGATGAAAAAGGTGTTATACATGAGGCAAAAAATAGAGGAAAAACATATGGCGCTTATATGCCGCTGATGTTTGGGGAATATTTGCCTGACATCAGATGGAGTAATGTAGAATTATATCCAGAATCCACAGAAGAACCCATTCCATTTGTGCTCGGTGCAGCTTATGCTGGAAGTAAACGGTATTGGCAATATTTGCGTGGTATGGCAGGATTAAGACGATATGGTTGCGAAGAGCATTATATTAGCCTCAAAGTGTGGCAAGAGGGTGGTCAATGCATTTTACTAAAAGACTTTATTGTTGGCCATATCTATCGAAAAAAATCACCCTACAAGCAGTATTCAGAAACGATTGTATTTAATTATTTGTGGATATCAAGGCTGCTTTTTCCACAATCTTTATGGTGCAAATCATTTGCTACCGCATTAAAGCGTAATAAAGTATGTTATAAAAAAGCCATGACTTTTTTTGAACAATCTGCCGACGAATACAAGGATTTGCAATGTTATTATACAAAAATTTTTACTAAAAAGTTCTCCGATGTATTGGGAGCTCACCGTGCAGTCAAAAATAAAATTGTAAGTAAATTAATAGAAAATCGTTGTAAGAACTTACCGCAAATTGCTGAGAAGTTATCAAAAAATCCTTCGTCTCATTTTGGGCTATTTGACGGAAAGATGGGACAAATTTTATGGCTTGAACATTATAGCTATTACTCTAGTGAAGAATGTTGGGATAGCATAACGTCTAGCTTATGGGAAGACGTTTGTCAAGCTGTAACAACGCGGCAGCTTTCTTGGTGTTTCTCAAAAGGAATAGCTGGTATTGGATGGGCTGTGTATTATTTGTACGAACAACATTTTATTAATGTATTGCCAGATAGAGTTCTGGAAGATATTGACGAACAACTACAGCTTTGTAGTATTGAGCGAATGACAGATATGAGCATTGCAGAAGGTTTTGGCGGGCTATTGGTTTATTGCTGTATGCGTATAAAGTATGCTAAAATACAAAATAAGACACTTAAGTGGCAACCATCTTTTTCTTTAGCGTTGCACAATAAAGTTAAGGAAGCCCTAGATTTCTATACTGATTTACGATTGCTCACTTATGCGTTACAGTTTGAAGAATTGGAACAAGGTCATGTTGACGCTGACGATGTAACAATTTCTATGGCCGATGTTTGCGATTTGAAAGAGAATTATCCTAAAAATGTACAGTATTGGACTTTTGAATTAGGTGATGCTACTCTATCCGCCACTTTGTTAGCAATGCTAAATACGAAATAATTAAAACAAATTATGAATAAGTTTAGTAAATATAATTATCTAGTTGATAATGGCAATAATGTATTACTTTATAATACTGCTAATGATCAAATAATAGCGCTCCAATTACAAATTGCAACTATTATTCGTGAGCATATGTCAAATATAGATGCCATTAAAAGAATACATCCTATACTTTATGCAAATATGCTTGAAAAAGGCTTCATTGTCGATTCTGAAGTTGATGAAACCTGTGAATTAATCAATAAATGGAATGCCAATGAGAATTTGTCGACTATTTTTTCCATGATAATAATTCCTACATTAGAGTGCAATATGCGTTGTTGGTATTGTTATGAAAAACACGACTCATCTCGCACTATGGGACCAAATATTTTACAACGTATTATTAAGCTTATTGATTACAAAACAGCTTCTGAAGAATTAAAAAAATTGAATATTGATTTTTTCGGTGGTGAACCATTGATGTGTTTTAAAAAGATTGTTTGGCCGTTGCTCGAATACTGTAAAGAGAAATGTGCTCAGAAACATATTGCTTTGACTGTCCATTTTACAACAAATGCTTATCTACTTTCTTCCTCAGTGATGGAAGATTTAGCTTCTTTAAATTGTCCGATCAGTTTTCAAATTACACTTGATGGAAATCGAGAAACACATGATACGATACGTTATACCAAGACAAATAAACCCTCCTTTGATATCATTGTAAATCATATCAAGCAATTGCTTCATAAAGGTATGGCTGTAAATTGTCGACTAAACTATACAAAAGATAGTTTGGAATCAATGCTTGATCTTATTGACGATTTCAAAGATTTATCAGACAATGATAGACGCTTTCTAAACTTTACATTCCAGCAAGTGTGGCAAGATAAATCCAAATATAAAGTTGATGAAACAGAAGAAAGAGTTATACAACAATTTGAAACACATCAATTTATTACTTCGGGCTCCTCGAGATACATTTCACGTCATTGTTATGGAGATTTTGCAAATAACGTTGTTATTAATTATAATGGAGATATATATAAATGTACTGGACGTGATTTCATACCACAGATTAAAGAGGGCGAATTAACCGAAAAAGGGAGAATTTCTTATAACGAAATCTATAAGAAACGTATGGCGATAAAACGTGGTAATAAATACTGTCAACAATGCTTCATTTATCCGATATGCCATTGTGGTTGTTCTCAGTATGTTATGGACAAAGAGGCTGAATTAAATAAGAACCAATGCCTCTACGGTTACACTGAAGAATTTAAATATATGATGATAATGGGCCGTTTGAAGGCTCTCGTCAGTTCGACGACCCCAAAAAATGTTTAACAATTAAATTTATTAAGTATGAAAATTAATTCTGTTTTCGTATCTCTAAAGGCTGAGATACCTGTTGTGGAAACAACAAAAGAAGGTTTGCTTGTAGGCGGATTTACAAACCTTGTTCCTCAACTTTCTGCTACTAGTACGAACTTAAATTGTCCTCAGAAAGGCGGTTCTTGCTCAGGTAGACCTTCAACTGGCGACTCGTATACAAATGTTAATTGTCCTCAAGAGGGTGGTACTTGTAATGCTGGCACAACAACGCCAACAGCATCACCGACACCATCATCATCTGGAAGTGGTGAAGGCCTTTTAGGTTATGGCTTTCTGACCGGTTCACTGCTTTAATTAGTTTCAATGGAGGCTCTTTTCATAGAACCTCCATTGAATTCAAAGATCTTTATCATGACAGATAGATTACTTTTAAAAAGTCTCGTATTACTGGGACTCATTGTTTTTAGTTGTCAAAATACTTTTGCAGAAAAGAGCGATCGTTCTCTTTTTCTCTCAGCGCAAAATGCACTTACAAGAGAGAACATTTCATGCGACAAACTTTTGATAACGTTTCAAAAAATAGGAGATAACAAGATCGATACTTGTTCTAACTACTCTGTTAATCCACCTCTATTACAAATGCTTGTACCACGTTCAGGTGGTGATTATTTGATTAATATTCGTTCAGAGGGCTATTTGTGTTATAAAGATACCATTCGTATAAAACCATTTAGAAAGATGGAATTTGAGCGTACGCTTAGTCCTTTTTATTTGTCGAGACAGCCGAAGACACATAAATTAAGTGAAGCAGTTGTGCGTGCTTCAAAAGTGAAGTTTTTTTATAGAGGTGATACTCTGGTGTATGATGCAGATGCATTTAACACAGCAGGAGGTTCTATGCTTGAAGCTCTCATTAAGCAGTTACCGGGGGTTAATTTGAAACCAAACGGGGAAATAACTGTAAATGGCAAGCCGGTAGATGATTTACTGCTTAGTGGTGAACGATTTTTCAATGGAAACAGACAATTAATGCTTGAGAATCTGCCGGCATACGTGGTTAAAGATGTCCGTGTTTATGATAAGGAAGGAGACCTTTCTGCTATAAAAGGACGCGATGTCGATGCTAAACGCTATGTCATGGATGTAAAACTTAAAAAAGAATATGCCATTGGTCTGATTGGAAATATAGAGGCAGGAAAAGGAAGCAAAGAGCGTTATTTGGGCCGTATTTTTGGTATGCGCTATTCAGATTGCTCGCGTCTGACACTAGTCTCCAATTTGAACAACTTGAATGACAACCGCAAGCCAGGCGAAGATTCTTATTGGACTCCTGAAATCATGCCGAAGGGTTTGTTAGCAACCAAAATGGGTGGTTTCGATTATTTGGTTAAAGAGAAACAGGAAAAGTATAAGTTCGAAGGAAATATTACGGCTTCGCATACAGATGCTGATAATTATAAAGAAACAACAAGTGAAACCTATTTACCTACAGGAAATTGGTTCGGAAAGTCTAGCAGCCAGAGTTATGATAAGTTTTTTGCCATTCATTCTTCGCATGTGATGAAATATGAGCTTGACAACAAAATTACATTTTTGTTTAAGCCTGATATGAGTTATCAAAACTACGATTATCGTAGCAATGGAATATCCGCAACTTTCCTGGATAATCCTTCTATTTATTATAAAGAGGGTATTCTTGATACCATAGCAGAAGCTAAAGGTAGTAGTTTCTTACGTCAATTAGCGATTAATCGTTATATTTCTCAAAGTAAGATGAAAGGGCACAGCGCGAATCTTAGTACTCCATTGGAAATATATAATGTTAACTTATGTGGGGAAGACGTAGATTTTTATGTCGGTTTCAACTACAAATCTTCTTTATCAAACACTTACAATGAGAAACTGATAGACTATCCCAGCCAGCCTGCCCTAAATCCGGACTATCTCAACAGATATATCCATGATACACCAGACCATTCTTTGTCTTATTATTTAGGTCTCGGACAATATCGCACTTTGGCGCGAGATTTGAGTTTTATATGGAGATACAACTTTTCTCAAGAAGAAATCACGCATAATTACGAGTATAATCTATTGTCACGCTTAGAAGGATGGAATGAATATGGAAAGCAGGTTTTAGGTGTACTCCCATCTGAGGTGGATTTCAAAATACGAACATTGGATGCCGAGAATTCATATAATCAGCATCAAACGGAAACGACTCATTCAATCAGTCCTTCTTTTACTTATAAGGGAAAGCCATGGGTAAATATTTCTTTGCCTGTTTCTTTTCAACATGAACGACTAAATTATTTCCGAGGTAATGAAACTACCACTATTTACAATGGAATTACCCGAAATGACTACATTTTGTTTAATCCTTCTTTGCAAGCACATTATTCTATTTCAACCCAAAAGCATTGGATATATCCGGAATTGGTTTATCAGATGATTCAACAAACACCCGAAATGACTTCATTGCTGAATCTGGAGAATACGTCAGATCCACTTA
>JAQVXN010000454.1 GCA_028709135.1 Bacteroidaceae bacterium
AAAATCTTACTCGTTATTTCATATGGTGGCTTCATGTCTGTATTCTTGATAGTATCATTTGATAGTATCAAAGATAAATATTTGAATCATCTTGGCAATGAGTGTCAGGAAAAATTAAACCTAACGGACGGCGGTATATTTCGGGCGGCGTAAAGGAACTTAAAACTTTTCAGCCGTTAAAAGCTTGGTAAATAGCTAAAAACCAATTGTTTGGAAATTCCCGCCGCCTGAAATATGACCGCATGTTAGCGGTTCGGGTTTTCAACTGTTTCGAGTTTGGACAATTCTTTAATTATAGCGAAATAGTCATTCCAATAATGATTAGAGGATTGAGGATTAGTTTTGTCACTATAAAAATATATCGTGACAATTTCATTTTTTTCATTTCTCTCTATGCAATTTTCTTCTTTTATAATTTTCTCTATTTTATTATCGGTTAATCCTTTATATGTAGCATGGATAGGATATGTATTGTACGCATCTTTATCCATAAGGCTTTCTTTAGGAGTTTCTTTACTCCAACCTATTGGAACATATTCGCGATTAAACGCCATCCATTCATTATTTGAATTCTTTTTCAAGCCATAAGGCAAATTAACCTTAAAAAAATTAGTTAAACTCATAATAGTAAATTTTAAAATTTTATTTATATGGAAACATTTATTTTTAGCAGCTTTAAAAAATGGGAAACTACTATATTGAGAACACTTATTTCATAATTCAAAAAATCAATTGTGAGAAATTTAGTTGAAGATGTTTCTTTCTTTGTCTTCAGAAAAGCTTAATTCAATATTTATTTATGTAATCGACAAGTTAGTTGTTGAATTTGGGCTGTCAGTTTGCGTTGTAACTCAATTGTCTAAGTTTGAAATAACTGAATTGTGTAATTTTTTGTTATTTCTTAACCTGACCGCTAACGTTTTGGGGCTTTGCGTTCGGGCGGGTTTCGAAGCACAAAGTTTCAATTTATTACTAAAGTTCATTAGAAGCACAAAGCTCCAAGTTTGCACGTCAGCCCGCCTGACGCAAAACCCGTGTTATGCGTTTGCCATTCTTATTTTCTGTCATAATGTTCGTCAAATTTGTTCATTATTTCAATGTATTCACTCGGCAGTTTGTCAACTACAAAGTCCATTATTTCTGTTGGAATTTGTTTATAGAAAGCCGAAGCAATTCCGCCTGTTATACACGCAATCGTGTCGCTGTCGCCACCAATTGAAATTGCAAGTCTAATAGCATTTTCAAAGTCTGAACTTTCAAGGAACGCTACTATTGCTTGTGGAACTGAACCCTGACAAGTCACGTCAAATTTGTAAGTAGGTCGTATTTTATCTAGCGTAAAGTCAAGATTATAGTCGAAAGTCTGAGTTATGTAGTCTTTAATATCTTGCTTTGATTTCCCTTGCCTTGCAAGAAATATTGCAGTCGCGGTTGCCTGTGCTCCTTTAATCCCTTCGGGGTGGTTATGTGTTACTTCTGCTGACTGTTTAGCCACTTCCATAACGGTTTCAATGTCATTAAAAGCAAAACCAACAGCACTTGCTCTCATTGCCGAACCATTACCAAAACTTCCATAAGGTTGTAAATTGTCTTCTTGTAACCAATTTCTGAAACTTCCACCGTAACCACGTCCACGATATTTTCTGCCATATTCCCAAATTGTCTTGGCAAAATCCTTCTTGTTCAATATGCAGTCAGCAACGGCAATTGTTAAAACTGTATCGTCAGTAAAATCACACTTTGGATTGAATAAATTAAAGTCGGTCGTTTTAATGTTGTTCCATTCAAACACGGAACCAATTACGTCACCGATAACTGCACCAATTATTGTATTTGAATTTGAAGTCACAGGTTTTTTGAAGCAATTGAGGTCAAAAATTGATTTTATGCAGTTTGGCGTTTTAGTCATTACTGCCCAATGTAAAAGACTTCCTAAATCATAATCTGTCAGGTCTTTTGTTTTAAGTTTTAAGCAACCACCATAATCACCTAAGAAATAATAATGTTGGTGGTGCGAAACAATTCTACTGCCTAAACACGAATAATGATTTCCAATTCTTGGTGTTTCAGGGAAGAATGCTGGGTGTGAAGTTTTGTTGTCTGTTGCTTTGCATTTAGGTTCACTGTCAGGATTAAAGTTTCTGAAAACAGCACATTCATTTTCTAAGTTTTCTAAAACTGTATTGTCAACTTTCTCAATAGGCAGTTTGTCCCAAAAGTGCATTGGGTTGTAGTAGAAAATCAATTCTTTTCCGTCATTTAAAGCAAAAAAGTAATGGGACACATAAATAGTATTTGTGCCTTTTGTCCTACGCAAGTCATCTATGAGTAGCCCATTTACTTTTGTGTCATATCCTGAATATTCTTTCATTCGGTCGTCTTTTTGTAAGTATTCGATAAACCCCCTCTTTTCTATTTCGACAAAACAAAACGTTTTTGCTGAGTTTGGACAATTTAGCCCGTTTAGGTCAAAAGCTAACTGTTAGATAAAAAGGGTGTTGAGTTGCTGCGT
>JAQVXN010000455.1 GCA_028709135.1 Bacteroidaceae bacterium
ATGACAAATAATGTAACAACTTCAAACTTTTCTATTTGTACATCTACGTGGAAAGGAATGTATATTCTTAAATTTATACAAAAAAATTATCAAATAAAATATGTGAGTGTAAAGATGGATATTCCTAAGAGAGGGAACGGATTTTATGATGTAGGGGATGTATTATTATCTAAAAGGATGAGACAGCATCAATTGGGACAAGTGATTGTAAGAGCAACGAAAGTAAAGATTTTCCACAATGGTGATACATTAGTCTATAATGCCGATGCATTTAATTTAGCCAAAGGAAGTATGCTTGATGCTTTGATAGCTACAATGCCAGGTGTCCAATTGAAAGACGATGGACGGATATATGTTAATGGGCGTTATGTAGATGAATTACTGTTGAATGGGAAAGATTTTTTTCATAATGATAGAAATGTGCTTTTGGAAAACTTGCCTGCTTATATGGTCAAGTTCTTAAAAATATATGAACGAGAAGATAACTATCATCCTGAGAATCATAAAAAACTGGTAATGGATGTACAACTAAAAAAAGAGTATGCTATCGGATGGATTTCAAACATGGAAGTTGCTGGTGGTTCAAAAGATCGATATTTAGCTAAAATTTTTGGTTTGAGGTTTTCTTATCAATCGCGTTTAAGTATATATGGCAATATAAATAATGTAAATGATAATCGTAAACCAGGTAGAACAGGAGATTGGACCCCGGAACAAATTGATGATGGTCTTATGATAACAAAAAAAGCCGGTCTAGATTTTATGGTTGATGACAAGTATGGAAACTTTAAAATTAACACATCTAATCAAATACAGGATGTTCACAATCGACAAGAGGCTTCGCAATCTTCACGTATATTTTTGCCGACAGGAGATATGTTTGGTTTGTCAGAAGCACTAAATAAAAAACGTTCTACAAATATATATTCTCAGAATGATTTGCAATTATGTTTGTCTAAAAGATTATGGGCAAGTAGTAAATATAATTTAAATTACTTGACATATAGCTCTCTAATGTCGGGAACAAATGTGGATTTAAATGTTTCCCCTGATAGTTTAAAAGGGATACAGGATATTTTTAGAGAAAAATTGGAGACGTTATTATATAGCCGTTTTTTAAATAGAGATTATCATGCGATAAATAATAACGGCTATAAATTGAAAATGGATGGGGAGGTTTGCCTTGCTTATGAAACTGTTCCCGCAGTTAATGATAATGTCAGCATCAATTTTATGGGAAATTATCATAAAGAAAATACCACAACTTATTCAATGCAAAAGATAGAATATCCTGCTACGAATCAAATGATGGATTATCGTCATCATTATATGCATACACCCCAAAAAGATTATTCTTTTGGTACGGAATTAAATTATAATTTTAATTATAAGAAATTTCGGTTTATGCCTAAATACAAGTATCTGCATGTATACAATTCATCAGATCGCAGTTTGTTCAGTTTGGAAAAATTACAAGAATGGTCGGTGCCGGATAAATACAAACTTAATGAATTACCATCCACAATGGATTCTTTGCAATTGGCTATGGATGCGAGAAATAGTTATTTTTCAAGTACGAGTGAAGACAGACATACTGCATATCTCCAAATAAATGGAAGACCACTCAAATACTGGAATTTTGAACTTACAATGCCAATAAATATTAATTATACCCATTTGAATTATCGCCGAAATGTTATTGATACAGTGTTAACCATACATACAACTTTTTTTGAGCCGAGACTTTATATTGAATGGATGGGCAAAAAAAGTCGCTTTTTCAATTTTAATTATGAGATTCAGGTATCAGCACCTTCTTTAGTCTATCGTTTAGATATTTATGACGATATTGATCCCTTAAATATTACATTCGGAAACAACAGTTTGTCCAATACAAAGACTCATGAAATGCAATTAATTTATGGTAGATGGAATATGAGTTATTCATCAAATGTGACGACTGCATTGAACTATCGTTTGAGACAGAATGCATTGGCAATGGGTTTCGTGTATGATACAAAGACGGGAATTCGGACTACGCAGCCTAATAATGTGAATGGAAACTGGGGCATCAGTGGACAAACAGATTATAATCGCGATATAGACAGAAAAAGCCTTTTGACATTGGACACCCATACCAGTTATGGTTATTTGCACAATGTGGATTTGACGGGGACGACAGATGGGCTGGGTGTTGAGCGAAGTGTAGTGAAAACATGGAATATGGGTGAAGAGGCAAGTTTGAATTATAAGATAGGTCAGAATAAAGTGGGTTTGAAAGGTAAAGTGGCATGGTCTGACATTACGAGTGGACGAGCAAACTTCCAAAACATGAACGTATGGGATTTCCAGTATGGAGTGACGGGGCTGTGGAATTTACCGTTGAAACTCCAATTGAGTACGGATTTGACGATGTTCAGTCGTCGGGGTTATGAGCTGAATTCGATGAACACGAACGAATTGGTATGGAATGCGCGTGTGAGTCGGACGTTCCTGAACGGGAATCTGACA
>JAQVXN010000456.1 GCA_028709135.1 Bacteroidaceae bacterium
TTCGGACGTCGAAACTGTTGTAAGGCCGTTAGCAATAATCTGCGCAGGGTCAGTCACAGCAACTCCCGTACGCTTCTCTCCATAATCAATAGCCATAATCCTGCTCATGGCGGCAAAATTACAAAAAAAATGTGGATTTCATAAACAATAAAATCCACATCTTTAGTTAAATCTATAGAAATGCTCGGACCTTCTGGCACAGTAATTTGTCAGATAGTAGGGTCCCGTTTCAACGTCTCTTAAAAATGCCCGTCACGCGAGAAAAACTTTTCAATATTCTAAAAGCATAAAGAGCACTTCCTACATATCCGCTTAATTTGCGCACACCAGTTAAAGAAAAGAAACTTTCCGGCCTGTGATAATCCATTAACAAACCATTCGTATAAAGTTTCATTCGAGCCTGACAATCATGAATTTGTGAGAGTACCTTTTGCTTTCGTATCTTAATGTCTTCAAAAGTAAGAGCTTCTGAATCATCATAAATATTTATATCGTTATCGTTTCTCATTTCAGTAACAAATTTATAAAGAAATTGGTCAAAGGCGTTGCCAACCACTTCATACGCATTGAATAGATAATTACACCCAGTAAAACATACAGTCCCGTAACAATAGCATACGAGATAATTGCACTCCCCGTAAGCCAAGACAAGAATGCCACCAATGTTAGAGAAAGAAAAATCACAGCTATAATAGCCAGAACAAAAAGAATGGCACCAAGAATCAACGCCGTGAGCAACCGCGTCAATTTCTCGGTCAGCTCCAGCATGGCATACTCTTTCTGAAGTCCCAAATACTCCTTCAGAGACGACAGAAGTTTGGAAATGAGACCGTCTGTACGATCCATTTAAATGCTATTCTGCTGTAGTTTTCAATTCGTCCGTAATGTCGTCCACAAGATTTTCCATTTCCTTGCGGTTCAACTTCAAACCTCTGGCGCGGATGGCTTCAGCAATTTTGGCACGCATATCATCTCCCTTTTCAGGAGCAAACAAAATACCACACGCTGCTCCGATGGCAATACCTCCGATAACAGCAGTAAAGATACTTAAACCTTTCATATTTCTTCTTTTTAAATTTATGAGACCCCAAACTTAGATATTTTTTTTGAGATATCGTCCTGTTTCTGTATGAAAAAGTATTTAAAAAGTCCCATTTAATGTCATCACAAGCTTTTCCAGACCATTTTCTTCATTAATACATATTTTATCTTTACAATTAAATATTTTTTAACTCTAACAAAGTCAAAAAGCAAAACTCTAATCGTAACTTTGCTTACATAAAAAATAAATTAAACTAACTATAACTTCATTATGAAATTTCAAATTGAAAAACTAGCCATTGTGGCTTTAGGTGTTTGCACAGCAGCTTGCTTCTCCTCTTGTAAATCAAATGAGAGCATGTACAAGAAGGCTTATGAAAAAGCACAGGCACAAACAAAAACCGAGCAAACTGAGGTTAAGACCGAAGAACCGGAACCCGTTAAGATAGCTCCTGTAACAACAACGACCAAGAAAACAGACACGAGTGATGAACCCGTAAAAACCGAAAAAGTTACCGTTGTAAGTGGAGCCGGATTAAAGGCTTTCAGCGTTGTATGTGGTAGTTTCAGTTTGAAAGCTAATGCAGAAGGTTTGCAAAGCAGCCTTAAAAAGAAAGGCTATGAAGCTCAAATAGCTCTGAACAACGAACGGAAACTGTATCGCGTCATAGCTTCTACTTTTGATGAGAAATCTGATGCTGTACAATCCAGAAACAAATTACGCGGCACTTATCCGGACGCGTGGTTGCTCTACAACAATTAATAGATTCTTCAAACAGAGTCATCTCGAAAAATCCCTTCCGTGAAAAACATGGAGGGGATTTTTTTATTTAAACTTACCATTTAGTTCTGTCTTTTACTAACGTTCATTTGCTGCACTTTTTAGAATCTCAACAAACAACCTCTCCTTATATATATAGGCTCCTTCATTTTGACAACAGTTATTAAACTACAAACAGATCATTGCACCTAGAGTTCAGATGTAATACCTGCCAGCTGCAATTTCAATCTTACTAACTAAAATAAAAAAGGCCCGGAATTAAAAAACTTCCGGACCTTTTTTATTTTATTATTGATTTTAGAATATCACCCCGTCTATTTAATGATATCCAATTGACGGAACACTTTAATCAATTTATCCACGCCTTTGTCGACATGTTCCTTCGTATGTGTTGCCATCAAAGCAAAACGTACCAACGTATCTTGGGGAGCGCAAGCAGGAGGAATAACCGGATTAATAAATACGCCCTCATCAAACGCCATCTTTGTAACAAGGAATGTCTTATCCGTATCACGTACATAAAGAGGAATGATAGGCGATTCCGTATCTCCTATCTCAAAACCAGCATCGCGGAATCGTTTCAGAGCGTAATGCGTAACTTCCCAAAGATGCTCAATGCGTTCAGGTTCCTGTTGAATAATGTGCAGAGCCTCCAAACCAGCGGCTGTAGCCGCTGGCGTATTGCT
>JAQVXN010000457.1 GCA_028709135.1 Bacteroidaceae bacterium
CTACGATAAAATTCCACCAATTTAGAATATGGCACAACACCTTTACTCCAATGCATCATAGAATTTTCAATATCATTTTCAAAATAATTTGTTAAATGTATATTGCCGGCAGGCAGAGGAGTAAAAAGATCTTGCACTTTCTGTGCTCTTATACCCAAACTAATACATAACAATAATACAAGCAGAATTTTCTTCAAAAAGTTTTTCACAATAACAGCGTTTTGTTTTGGCAAATTTATGTATTTCCTATTCTTTGAAGGCTCTTTTCTATAGATAAAAACTTCAAATGGTGATTTTTCTACCTAGAATTACAATTTTTGACTATCAAAAAAAATTTCCTCATCCTGATATTGCTTAATTAAAGAAAGATACAGACCATTATGTTCCAATAATGGTGCATTACCTATCAAATACATTTGTTCTCTGGCGCGCGTCAAAGCTACATTAAGTTTGCGATCGACTTGATACGAAAATTCTGCATCATGAGTTTCCTCATAAGTACTTGCAACCAAAAAATCAAGTTGAAAGAGATGCCGTACCGTAAACAAAAAGAAAATCACATTACGCTGGCTACCTTGGAACCTTTCTACCGTATCAATAGAAATATCACGTAAACTATCCAAATGCAAAAGTTCCATTTTATGATAAATCATAGCGATTTGATTACGATAGGGCACAATAATCCCCACATCCTCTGCTTTTAATGTACGATTTTCTGCAAGATATAAATTTTGCAATGCCTTCAAACTTTTTACAACCATTGTCGCTTCTGCCGAATTTATTTTATCATTCGTACCATCTGGCTGAGGCCTACAATCAAAAAATGCAGTACGATGTGAAGCCAATATGCCAGAAAGTTTGTTACTTGCTGCCGCACCATGTGGATAAACTTCCTTTAAAGAACGTTGTTGATGAAACATCGGAACACACTGCAATTGATCTTGATAAAAATGCCTATTGACGAATTGAAACAAATCAGGATGCATACGTCCCTGCCTTTCAAGTAAATATACACACCCTTCGGTCTCATCATTCTGCTGTTGTAACGAAAGCAAACGTTCAAAAAGAGAATTTCGGCAATCTGAAAGCCCCATTTTTAGTAATCTCTCATTCTTAACTTTGGAAACAGATCGCGGCTGTTGTACTACTGCCGGCAATTGTTTTTGATCACCAACAAAGACAAAACGTTCTATGCTACTTTGCCATTTACCAACTCGCTGCTGTCGGGCAAACAACAACGTCAGCAATTGTGGTTCCAATATTTGCGACGCCTCATCCACAAAGGCAACAACAAAATGTTTATGTTGCAACAATTCACTCTGAGAAGAGACAGCTGTCGTAGTCCCTACAAAAAGTCTCGTACTCAAAATCAAAGTTTTTACAGCTGTAACGTCCTTTAATATCTTGCATTTTTGTGTCAACAAGTGCGGGCGGAAACATTCCTCCGTCGTCAATTCTGACCCAATACGTACATAATCCGAGATATATTCCGGCCGTTCCTTTAAAACTTCCTCCAACATCCCACAAAGTTCATCCACAGCCCGGTTTGTGTAAGCAAGTAGTAAAATATTTCCATCACCGGATTGAAGTTCCTCTTCCAACATATATCGAAGAGCTTGATTTGTTTTACCAGACCCCGGCGGGCCAATGACAAGATAGTAATCACGGGCACAGCGTTCTTTCTTCACCAAATCATTAAACTCACCGTAATCGCCTTTCAAAGAACTTTCAACCGACATTTCAGGTTTCCTTCTATTCAACACGATATCTTGTCGTTCCGGCAGTCCAGTTAAAAATAAATATAAACCGGTAAACAACCGATTAAAAGACGATTCCATCATATCATGCTCGATAGCAAAACGCGCATCTCCGCCCATAAACACTCTTTTGTTGCGTTGAGGATGATTCAGCTGTACAAGTAATGAATGTGCATTAATTTCACGCAAACGACCGCGCATCAAGAATTGGCGTCTTACGTCAGGTATTTCTCCATCATGACGATAAAGCAAGACCACGTCACCAATACGAAAATTGGAAAGAAATCCATCATCACTACCTTCGACTCCCAATCTCACCAGATTCACACCGTTTTGAGACATTTCGCACTCACCCAATCCACATACTCTTAAATTAGAATAAAGTCCACCTAATTCACGTCTCATCGCAGCAGGCAAATTCCATAAATCAGAGAATGCACGTCCAGCATTTCCGGGTGAAGTTATTTTAGCCTGTAAGTGTTCTCTCACGAGGAAAGAATAAAACCTATAAAAATAGTCTAATGCTAAACCGTGGCGATTAGCTTCATCATCACTTCCAATAGAAGATTTAAATGGCTTCAAAAGTGCATGCAATCTCGGACGTTCATAGTCTGTCCAAAGTTTATTGTCACAACCTTCATGTAAGTCTTCCGGAGATATATTTTCCAATAATGTACGTACTTTCCCTTCTGCACATACCTTCTCCTGAATCACAATCAAATTCCTCATCTTCAATACTTGACG